>CADAXH010000014.1 GCA_902791785.1 uncultured Ruminococcus sp.
AGACAAATCTGTTGCATGGTCAATAGGCAAGATTACAGTTCAGTTTACAGATCCTTCTGAAACATCATTCACTTATGACGGCGAAGAGCAGGGCCCCGGAATTGCAGACAGCAACTACTATTCAGTTAATGGTGATTTAGCTGCAGTCAATGCAGGATCATACAGCCTGACTGTAAGCCTGAATGACAAGGACAACTTCACATGGGCAGACGGAACGACAGACGACAAGACGATCACATGGACAATATCTAAATATCAGGTTGAAATTCCGACAATAACAAAAGATGTATTCACATATGACGGAAACGAAAAGAATATAGGAATTGAATCAACAGATTATTACGAAGTCTCAGGAGAAAGCGCAACAGCCGCAGGAACATACTCTGCTGTAATTTCGCTCCTGGATACAGATAATTATGAATGGACAGACAAAACTACCGGAAACAAAACTATAGGATGGAAAATAGAGAAGGCAACAGTCGGCTTCGTATATCCGAAGGCTACAACGTTCACATATAACGGAACAGAGATTGTACTGATGGACAATTCCAGCAACTACTTCTCAGTGTCGGATAATGTCAGGACATCTGCCGGCAGCTATACAGCGACTGTCAGCCTGACAGACAAGGACAACTATTCGTGGGATGACGGATCAGTTGATGACATTCTGATTGCCTGGACAATTGAAAAGGTTGTTCTGTCATTTGAATATCCTCAGAATACGGTATTCCGTTTTGATGGTCAGACAAAATCCCTCGGCATAGAAACCAGCAACTATTATTCGGTAATGGGAGATTCCGCAGTTGAAGTAGGCAGTTACACCGCAGTGGTATCAATCCTTGACAAAGACAATTACGTCTGGTCTGACGGAACCGCTGAAGACAAATCCATTGACTGGTCGATTTTCCAGAACAGGATAACACTCAGCTATCCTTCAGTCACTGAATTCACATATGACGGAAACGTGAAGAATCTTGGAATCTACTCTAACGATTATTACACAGTCAGCGGAAACAGCGCTGAGAATGCAGGTGAATATACAGCAACCGTCACGCTTATTAATCCGAATGAATATGTATGGTCGGACGGCTCTTCCGATCCTGTCACAATCAGCTGGAAGATAGATAAAGCGGGAGTGGCTTTCAGCGAACCGTCAGTGAAATCATTTACATATGACGGACGCGAGATCTCGCTCAGAATTGAAGAGAACTACAACTACACGATATCCGGAAACAGGGCGACAAACGCAGGAGAGTACACAGCAACAGTAACACTCAAGGACAGAAACAATTACTGCTGGTCAGACGGTTCGTCAGATTCAAAGACGATTGTATGGACAATCGAAAAAGCAAAACTTGTAATTACGGCCATGAGTTATACGATAAGCTACAACTCGGACTCCCCGTCTTATAATGTTTCTGCAAGAGGATTCCGGGGAAATGATGATATAAGTTCACTCGGCGGTTCGTTGTATACAGCATGTTCTTATACGAAAGGCCAGCCTGTAGGAGAATATGTGATATCCGCATCAGGATGCACATCTGACAATTATGACATTGAGTATGTCGATGGCAGACTTACGGTTGAAAAGGCCAAACTGGAAAAACCGACTGTATCGTTGATTGAATTTACATATGACGGAAAGAGTCATAATGTGGCAGAAAAATACGAGGGACAGCTTGAAGTTGTATGCGAGTCACAGAAAGACTGCGGCACATACTCCGCCAGCCTGTCGCTGAAGGATAAAACAAATTACACCTGGTCAGACGGAACAACCGAAGATATTTCGGTTGTATGGAGAATCATCAGTGCGAAACTTGTAATTGCAGTTTCAGACGTCACAATCCATTATGGCGAAGAACCTGAATACAGTGTGACTTGTTCGGGATTTGCCGAAGGCGATTCATTGGAGTCACTGGACGGGTCACTGACGTTCATATGTGTTTATGACGAACTCAGAATGGCCGGAGAGTATTCCGTAATTGCCCTTGGACTTGAATCAGACAATTACGATATTGAATATACGGAAGGAACACTTACCGTACTGAAAGCCAGATATGACATGTCAGGTGTCTCATTTGAGGACGCAAGATATGAATATGACGGAAAAGAACACAGTATAGCGATTACCGGTACACTTCCCGAAGGAGTTACAGTTACATATACTCCGGAAAACGTATTTACGGAAGCGGGAACATACGAAGTGACCGCGGTCTTCTCTTATGACACCGTTAACTACGAAGCAATTGAAGACATGAAGGCGGTTCTGAGAATAACAAATGGTTTTGTGGGAAGCGAAGAATACAACAGAATCATCGATGAAGTGCTCGGAACAAAATCTTCACATATCACAAATACACAGGCAAAATCAATATACGACAACAGAATAAGCGAGTTCCTGAGCAATGCGGAGATGACATCAACAATTGACGAACTCGAAGTGCTGAGAGACGATTTCTTCAGATTCCTTGAAGGTTTTGTAATCGATCTTAAATTTGTCCCTCTGTCAGTGTTCAGGGATCAGTACTATGACGGAGACACAATTGAGACGGGATTCAATCTTGTCGGAAGCATGTACTATGAATATGATGTCGTATTTGTGGTTGATTACAGCATCATATACAAGGACGGAGAAAGCCTGAAGAAAGGCGATACTCAGTTTACGGTTCACTGTTCCGAACTCGATACGGTTATGAAAATACCGGAAGTTCTGGACAGAAGCTACTACGGACTGAATGTATATCCGGAATATGACTACAATGCAAGATATGTCGCAGGCAATAATCTCCCGGCGCTTACGGGAACAGCGACAGACGGACAAGGAAACACCATCCATGGTGAATTCAGCTGGGTCGGAAACGGAACCTTACATGCAGGAAAGCACACTTACACATACAAATTCGTTCCTGACGGAGAGAACAGGGCAGTATATGGAACAGTAGAACTGACTGCTGAAAAAGGTGTTTCAACTGTTGAGTCAGTCAGACTTGCAGACGAGACCATAAAACTCAAATATGGCGATCAGCTGCCCGAACTCACATGTACAAGCAATGTTCCGGGAAAGATTTCACTCGATCTCGGACAGGTCCTGACGGCAGGAAGAAAAGAATACAATTTCACTTTTGTTCCGGATTCTTCGGATTATGGTCCGTGCCAGGGAAAAGTATTCATTGAAGTTGAAAAAGCAACGCTCAGGATCAAAGCCAGAGACCTGATTATCTACGAAGGCGACACTCCTCTGTTTACATTTGTTTACGAGGGCTTTGTAAATGTTGAGTCAAGCCTGCTCCTCGAGCAGAAGCCCGTTATCAGAAATATTCCAACAGCAATCGGAGTATATACAGTTATTCCGGAGGGAGTTGAAACAGACAACTATTCTGTGGTTTACGAGGAAAGCAAATTTGTAATAAAGGCAAATTCATACGCAGCTGAAATAAAAGACAACGAAGACGATCTTGTTTCTGTTTTCAGAATTGACGACAATGTTAATCTGTCAGTCAGAACAAAGACAAGCGGATTCAATAATGCTACTTTCGAACAGTACCTGGACAAATCCGGTTTCTACATGGACAAAGAAGAACTCAGGTACATGTACGAACTGGAAATCACGGATGACAACGGCAACAAAAAGGAAGTTGACACAGTTGTCATGCTGAATGTTCCTTCAGATCTTGAAGGTTTCTGCCTGCATCTTTTCCAGTATGACGGAGAAGAATTTGAGCAGTATACAAATTACGAAGTGTCTGAAGGCAAGATTTATCTGCACTTGAAAGGAAGCACTTCTGTCTGCCTGAGTGCAGTTGCAGAAGACGATGTCGTTGATTACATAACCGGCATCATCAAAGGAATGAACATCAAATCAGAGGAAGTATGGAAAATCAAGGTCTACTATGATGTTCTTTCAGAAACCGGCAAGAAGAAACTTGGTGACAACATAATCGCAGCACTCGGAAACCTGTTTACAATGTCGTCAGGAAAGCTTTCGATCAATAACGGAGGATTCGGAACTGTTAAGGCAAGTGGACTTGAAAATGTAATAACAAGAGAATTGGTTGACGAGATAGTAAATCAGATTAATATAAGTCTGGTTGAAGAGGGAAAGACATTGTCACCAAAGACAGAGGATTACATCAGAAAACAGGGACAATCCGTCATAAAAGCTCTTGAAATAGGTTTGTTCAAGACAGTCACGAGAGCTTCAGGTGAAAACAAAGGGTCTTTCACCGAAATGATCAGTAACAATGATATCAACGGAAATATCAGGCTGTACATTCCTGTGACCGGAGAATTCGCTCAGTACAGTGATTTCAAAGTGGTTTATGTAACTGAAGATGGCGAAGTTGTAAACATTGAAGCGTCTATGGAAGAAATAGACGGTGAAAAATATATAGTGTTTGAAACAAATCACTTCTCAACATATGCTGTGACAGGAACACCGGTGAAAGCGGTTGAATCAAAAAATTCAATAATGATGTCATGGATAATCATCCTTTCATTTACTCTGGCGGTATGTACAGTACTGGCAGTCGGTGCGGTTATCAGAAAAAAATCAGGTAAAGGAGTCAGTTGATGGATAACGAGAATCAAAGATATGATGAATCGTTTCGCCCCAGTGAAAGCAATAACGGCGAGATAAAAGAGAGTTATCGGTTCAGTGAGAATGATCACCCTCAGTATCAGCCTGAATCAGAAAAATCCGGGGAAAACATTTCAACAAATCAGGCACTTGACAAACAAGTCGGCAAGGCCAAGGATCCGTCCGCGGTTGCAAAGGTGCTTGCACGAATAGCAACAGGTGCAACTTCACTGGCCATTTTTGTGCTGGTCTTTGTGATTGTAGCCGTTAACGATGTTCCCAAGGCCGATCTGGTGGATTTCTACGCCGGTGCAAACTATATCGAGTTCAATATAGAAGCGTCAAAAATCGGCGATTATGACATGTACATACAACTGTCAAACGATTTTGGAACGTATTATGAAGAAATACTTTCCGAAGGCGAAAACAGGGCAATGATTGAAGAACTTCAGGCCCAGACTCAATACAGACTGACGGTGTCAGGAAAATCCAAATTCGGAACAACAACCATTCTTTCCAAGACAATTAAGACCGCAGGTGATTCTCCTGCTGCGGAAGTAAGGAATCTGTCGTGGAAAGAAAACGAACAGGGAAAAGTTGACGTGTCATTTGACCTGCGTTTCTCCGATCCCTCCGGCCTGATTGAATCAGCCGAGATGGTATGGGTACTCAATGACGGAGAGGATTCCGGCGGAGGAGAGATGGAGCCGCACAATGAAGACTTCAGACTGAATTCATTTGACGGAATCGGAAAATTCGACGTTTTCCTCTACTGTACCATCAATGGAGACAGACTCCTCTATTCAATGCAGACTACGGACATATCTCCCGTACCTCAGCAGTACATGAGCATGTACGGTGAAGAGCCTAAAACGCTTTTCATAGACTATTCGATAGTTGATTTCGGTTTTCCGATTGAGTACTTCGAAATAGATTTCGACGATTATTACATCAGGGATATTACAGTCAGAAATCCTGAGTCGAGATCATTCCAGTACGAAATAGGCGACTGCGGAGACAAGGTTGACCTTACGGTGAAGCTCGGATACATGAAAGCCGGCAGGGTTCAGACAACAGAAAAGAGAATGTCCTTCGCTTTTGAAAAGAGACAGGAAATCATAGCAAGTCTCTGGGATATTCATGACGAAGGCGACAGAGTTTCATTCAACCTGTTCGTAGAGGGAAGTCCGGACGACAATTATGATCTTGTGCTCAGTTCGAAATCCGGAACAGTCAGGATTCAGAACATTCAGTTTGAGTGGGTTGAAGAACATGACGGCATGACATTCGGTGAGACGGTAGTTGAGGCAATGGGACTTGTTCCGAGGACAACTTACAGCGTCGAACTGAAAATAAGTTCAAAGAAAAACGGCAATTCTTCCGTAAACCTCGGTACAATAACGACATGCAGGGACGTCAGTTTTGAATTTGATTTCATCGACAGAGAGAATCTCGCATTCAGACTGATATATGATGACGAATACGGCTATTATGACAATTTCAGGGCAGTAATCAGCAATGGAGAGGTCGAATACGAGATGGTAAAAGAGCCGTACGACAGTGTGTTCAGAATTCCGGAAGAATATGACTGGACAGGAACCGACGGAGAAAACTGGACGATAACCGTCACTGCTGATTCTGCAAAACCGTATGAATCAGGAACACAGGTTGTGGTTGCAACCTTAACAATCAGATAAGAAAAAAATTCACATAAAAGCAAAGGAGAAGCACGTTTGTGCGTAAAGCCATGGAAAACAACAAAAACAGAAAAAATTGGGTTAAAGAGTATTGGCAGAAGAAGAACAAACAGGATAAAACTTCTTTCATTATCAAAGCTGTTATAGTTGCATTAGCAATTGCGTTCCTGCTTGTCGGTATTTTCGCGAATACGCTGTTCGGAAAGAATTCCGTCATGGGAGAAATGATGGGTGAGAATGTCGGAGAGATTGCCAACATCTTTAAGGCAATTGGAAACAGAGGTCCTTCAATACTGAAGGCTTTGACGCTGGTAATTGTCATTTCACTCGTGAGCTGGCTCATCAGATTCATTCTGAAGATTGCTTTTACCCATACAAACAGGGGTAAAACAATTATCAACCTCATCAACAGCTTCATCAAATATGCTGCCGGACTCATTATCGTATTCTCGGTTCTGTCAGCATTTGGTGTCGATACAGCAACACTGCTTGCCAGTGCAGGAATTCTTGCATTGATGATAAGCCTCGGTGCACAGGGACTTGTTGCGGATATTATTGCCGGTCTCTCGATCACATTTGAAGGTGAATTCAAAATCGGAGACATCGTTGTAATTGACGGATTCAGAGGAACGATTCTTGAAATCGGAATCAGAACAACAAAACTGGTTGATGCCAGCGGCAACGAGCTGATCGTCAACAACTCTGCAATAGGCAAAGTAATCAACATGTCAAGCGAACTGTCACTTGCTGTTATTGAAGTATCTGTTGAATACGGCGACTCAATCGAAAGAATTGAAAAAATCATCAAGGACAATCTCGAAACAATGCGTGAGAGAATCCCTGCAATCCAGATCGGACCGTTCTATAAGGGTGTATCTGCTCTTGCAGAAAGCGGCGTCAACATTAAAATAGTTGCTCAGTGCGATGAAAACGACAGATATCAGGTTGAAAGAGACATGAACCGTGAGATTAAGATTATATTCGACAAGAACAATGTCAATATTCCGTTCCCGCAGGTTGTTGTCAACAAGCCTATCAAGTTTGAAGAAGTCACTGATGCTACAAGGAAAGAAGCAAATGAATTTGTTGATGAACAGAAAGAAGCTTCAAAAGACATCGATGACGATGATGTAAGATAAAACGGTAAAAACAAGGAGTAACAAGAAATGCTAGAAATTAGTGGATTCAGCAAAACATATCCGGGCGGCAAGAAAGCGGTGAACAATCTGAACCTGACGATTGAGTCAGGCGAGATATGCGGATTCATAGGCAGAAACGGAGCGGGCAAAACTACTACTATAAAAGCGGTCTGCGGAATACTGGACTTTGAAGAGGGCACCATTCTTGTAGACGGAAAAGATATAAAAGTATATCCCGTTGAAACAAAATCCGTAATGGCATATATTCCGGATAACCCGGAACCGTACGGATTTATGACAGCAATCAAATATCTCACGTTTATCGGGGATATTTACAAGGTTCCGAGAGACGTTCAGAAAGAAAGAATTGAAAAATATGCTGAAATGTTTGAACTCAAACCGGTTCTCGGAAACAATGTTTCTTCGTTCTCGCACGGAATGAAGCAGAAGCTTGCGGTAATCTCTGCACTGATTCACAGGCCGAAACTTCTTATTCTTGATGAACCTTTCGTTGGCCTTGATCCCATTGCAACTCATCAGCTGAGACAGATCTTCAAAGAAATGTGCGAAGAGGGAACTGCAATATTCTTCTCAACTCACGTTCTTGAAGTTGCACAGAAAATATGTGACAAGATTGCCATCATAAAAGACGGTGTACTTGTGGCAAGCGGAAAAACGGAAGAAATCACGAAGAATGAATCACTCGAAGATGTATTCCTGGAATTGAATGACAAGACAGAGGCTGAGGAAAATGAGTAATTTCGTAAATGTCTTTAAAGTCCAGTTTTTATCCGGAATAAAGAGCGGTTCAATGGGCGTCCGCAAAGACGGAAAACCTAAAAAGAGCATAGGTACCGTCGTCGCGTTTGCAATCATGGGTGTATACATCGCAGTTATCAGTACTCTTCTTGTAGTTACTTCGCCCGCCGATACGCCCGTCGGAGAATATCTGACCACTTTTGCAACAATGACGACTTTTCTGACGCTGTTGACTGCAATCAGTGAAACAAAAAGATCAATATTCGACGCAAATGACTCGGAACTGCTTTCAGCACTGCCATTGAAATCGATTACTATAGTATCCGGTAAAATAATGGCGATTTATGCGAGCGAACTTATATATTCGGCTATGTGCTTTGTCGTACCGGCAATTGTTGCCTCAATACTGAGGGGTGCAACGGTCATGCTATGGGTTTCCACGATTCTTGGAGCCCTGATGATGCCGGCGATACCAATGGCAGTCGGATCGATTGTCGGATTTTTGTTCAGTTTACTGTCATCAAAATTCAAATATGCAAGAATTATGGAAACAGTGCTGTATCTTGCATTCTTTGTGGGAATCTATTTCTTCAGTTACAACATGTTCTACAACATGGGAGGAGATCAGATCAATGCCACTCTGACTTCAATCGGAAAACTCTACCCGCTGGCGGTATTCCTTTCAAAAGGTGCGTCTGGTGACTTTGTTTCACTCCTGATTTTCCTTGGAATATCCATAGGAGTTATGGCGGTCTGCTTTGTCGTCCTGGCGCTGGTCTACAAAAAGGGAAGAGGTCTTTTCGCACAAAAGCAGTTTTCCGGAAAATATGCATACAAATCGGGAAAAAGCGGAGGAGCTGTCAGAATTCTTCTCAAAAAAGAGCTGTCATCAATGTTTGCAAATCCCGGTGTGGCAATAAACATGTTCATGGGTGTTGTGCTTCCGTTTGTCTTCCCGTTTGTTCTCAGGAATATGGGCGAAGCAATCCTGGCAATGTCGATTTTCGTATACTCGATGGTTTCAATGACAACTTATGCATTCTCGCTCGAAGGACAGAGGATATCAATGCTTAAGAGTTTCCCGGTATCATTCAGGGACATTTGTATTGCCAAAGCAGCAAACCAGATGATATTCACTCTGGGTTCTGCAGTACTGTTCTGTATACTTGTCGTATTCAACAACGGAGTAAGCTGGATTAAAATCCCGTTCTGCATGGCTGCTATAATCTTCCAGTCACTGTTCAATTCAACAATGGGCCTGCTGAGAGATGTAAAGAAACCAAAACTCAACTGGACAAATGAAGTTCAGGCCGTTAAGCAGAATACCGGAATGCTCATAATCATGCTGTTCTCAATGCCTGTGGGATTCGGGTGTTTTATAGCGGACATCGTTCTTTCGGTCAGCCCGCTGGTCACTGAAGGCGGTCACTGGATTTACAAGGTGATCCCGTACATTGCCGCAGCCGTGATTTACTGTATCATGTGGATTGTGGTCAAAGTCAGACTTGATAAAAAAGGCGAAGAGTATTTCGCCAAAATCAGTTAACAAAACTTAAAATATGTCTTGAATTAAATATCGCGCTGTGATATATTTTCTTCTGGCAATTTCTAAGTGCAAACTCGGAAAAAATAATGTCAATCCAAATTGGCGATCAAGAAAGGGTAATAAACTATGAAAAATCTTGTAATTGAAAAAGTAGTCGGTCGTGAGATCATCGACTCAAGAGGCAATCCTACAGTTGAAGCTGAAGTAATCCTTGCTGACGGAACAGTCGGCAGAGGTGCTGCTCCTTCAGGCGCATCAACAGGTGAATTCGAAGCACTCGAACTCCGTGACGGAGATAAGAGCAAATTCGGAGGCAAAGGCGTTTCAAAAGCTGTTAAAAATGTAAACACTGCAATCAATTCTGCTGTTAAGGGACTCAATGCTGCTGATACATACGCTGTTGACGCTGCTATGCTCAAGGCTGACGGAACAAAAGATAAATCAAATCTCGGTGCTAATGCAATCCTCGCAGTTTCAATCGCAGCTGCACGTGCAGCAAGCACATCTCTTGAACTCCCGCTCTACAGATTCCTCGGCGGCGTAAACGGAACAAAGCTTCCTCTTCCTATGATGAACATTCTCAACGGCGGTGCTCATGCAACAAACAAAGTTGATACTCAGGAATTCATGATCATGCCTGCAGGCGCAAGCACATTCGCTGAAGGACTCAGATGGTGTACAGAAGTTTTCCATGCACTCCAGAAGATCCTCAAGAAAAAAGGACTTGCTACATCAGTTGGTGATGAAGGCGGATTCGCTCCTGATCTCAACAGCGATGAAGAAATCATTGAAACAATCCTCGCTGCAGTTGAAGAAGCAGGATACAAACCGGGCAAAGAATTCGTTCTCGCTATGGACGCTGCTTCCAGTGAATGGAAAGGCTCAAAGAAGGGCGAATATGTTCTTCCCAAGGCAAAGACAGTTTACACAACAGACGAACTCATCAATCACTGGGCTTCTCTCGTAGAGAAATATCCTATCTACTCAATTGAAGACGGTCTTGACGAAGAAGACTGGGCAGGCTGGAAGAAGATGACAACAAAACTCGGCAAGAAACTCCAGCTCGTTGGTGACGACCTGTTCGTTACAAACAGCGAAAGACTTGCAAAGGGTATTGCAAGCGGCGCCGGCAACTCAATCCTTATCAAACTCAACCAGATCGGTTCAGTTTCTGAGACACTCGACACAATGAAGATGGCTCACAAGGCTGGTTACACAACAATCGTTTCACACCGTTCAGGCGAAACAGAAGACACAACAATCGCTGATCTCGCAGTTGCTCTCAATGCAGGCCAGATCAAGACAGGTGCTCCTTCAAGAAGTGAACGTGTTGCTAAATACAATCAGCTTCTCAGAATTGAAGAAGAACTCGGAAACGCTGCTGTTTTCCCGGGATTCAGCGCATTCAACATTGTAAAATAATTCACAATTAAGTTATATGTCCGTTGCGATATTGCAACGGACATAATTATTTGTTATAATTTTTGCCTAGAGATTGAGAGGAATTGCATGGATAGTGTAAAAATCAAAGCACCGGCAAAAATCAATATGTATCTGGCTGTTGGAGAAAAGATGGAAAACGGTTATCATGAAATCAAATCCATTATGCAGTCAATATCCTTATACGACACAGTTACCGTGACAAAAACAGAATCCGGTATCGATGTCAGAAGCATTCAGGGGGTTGCCCTTGAAGATTTAATTGAATACAAGGCGGCAAAAGCATTTTTTGACTATACGAAGATTGACGGAGGAGTCTCAATCGTCACCGAAAAAGAGATTCCGTCAGGAGCCGGACTCGGTGGAGGATCCACCGACGGAGCGGCAGTCATAATTGCAATGAACACCATTTTTGAAACAGCGCTAGACAGAGACACGCTGTGCAGCATTGGTGCGGTTGTTGGCGCCGATGTTCCGTCATGCATCAAAAAAGGAACTGTGGCAGTTGAAGGATTTGGTGAAAAATTCAAAGATTGCGCGCCGATAGTCGACTGTATTATTCTTGTTGCAAAAAAGTCCGATTTCAGCATGTCAACAAAAGAGGCATACGAAAAACTCGATCAGTTCAAAAGAGAGCCTGCCGACCTGGACAGCGTCATCAACACCATTTCTTTTTGCGATATGGATTTATTGAAATCAATTGTAAGAAATGATTTTGAGCTGCTCTATGAAGACAACAGCGACCTGAAAGAACTGAAGAGAATAATGAACGAAAACAACGCCGTATTTTCCATGCTTACAGGAAGCGGTCCTGCGGTTTTCGGGGTTTTCAAAACACTTCCGGAAGCGAAGAAGGCTGCTTTGGCAATGGAAGATATTGCGCAGACATATATTTGTTCACTCTACAGAAGATGAAATACAAATGGCACCCGCGAGGGTGCCGTTTTCAATTCTGTTTTTGTACACTTTTGTACTCGTCGTAAAACCTGTAATATGGACAGTCGCGCATCAGTCCTTTGGATATTTGTTCATACTCGTCCTGGTCCAGACTTATATCACAAACATATTCCTGATACTCTTCGTCGAATACATAGAACTCGCATGTGTCACATGTTTTGGCCATCTTTTTGCGGAGTTCTTTCTTTTCTTTTTTCTCTTCCATGTCTAAGGTAATCCTCCGGATAATCTTGCATTAACATGATATCATTTCAGGGAGAGTTTTTTCAATACAAACAAGGCATTTTTTCAATAATTGTTGAGAAAAACCATCAGTTGTGATAGACTTAACCACAGAAAAAACAGAAGGTGGATTTATGCAGAAATTTGATGAAAAAAACATAGTGTTCTCGTTTGCTGTAATGACAGATGTGCACATGTGCGACTCAATGGGGTTTGACTCCAGGTTCAAACTGAAAAACGCAATAGAATATACAAACATGATTTCTCTTCGTGACGGAAGAAAACTTGACGCGTACTGCTTTGTGGGAGATACTCTCGACAGAGGTCTTGACTATCAGGCAAAAATGTTCGGAGACGTAATGCTCGGAAACATAAGCGACGGTCAGAAAATATTTTACTGCATGGGCAACCATGAAAGACTCAATCACGACGAAAAAGCGGCGATTCTTTCCATCAGAAAATATCTCGGCGAGAAATATTATGAGTACGATGAAGAGGGCGAAGAGGAGTTTATTAAAGGGTTCAGAATAACTCACATGGGCGGACACATGTTCTTTGCAATTCAGTCAGACGACTATGACGCACCCGTCAAATTCAATGATGACACACTTGCATATATAGATGAAAAACTTTCGGAAGAGTGCAAAAAGAATCCGGGTAAGTACATATTCATGTTCAATCACAGCATGTGTTACGGAACATGTTACGGCAGTGATCTTGACGGTCCTGACAGCCTGTGGAACAATACCCAACTTGAAAAAGTACTGAAGAAGTACCCAAACGTGGTGATATTCGGAGGCCATCTGCATTTTCCGCTTAATGACGAAAGAACGATTATGCAGACCGATTTCACATCGGTGGGAGCAGGCTGCGTCACATACATGGCCTGTGAAAACGGAGGCTATGAATTCATGAGCGGCAGAACAACCATGAGAGACATGCTTCTGTTCTCTCAGAATCTGCTCTGTGAGCTGGACGGACAGGGAAATCTCAGAATCAGAAGACTTGACGCATTCAACAAATGGGAAATCAAACAGCCGTGGGATCTTGACGCTCCGGTATCAGGAAGGGATCATCTGAAGAAGTACTCCAAAGACAGAGGCAATGCTGAAAACAACAATGCGCCTTCAATGAAAGGATGCAAAGGATACATCAACGAAGAAGGCGACTACGGCAAGGTTATAATGAGGCTTACTTTTGATGCAGGAAAAGACGATGATTTTGTCCACCATTATGAGATAGACAGTTACGAAAACGGAGAGTTTGTAAAGCAGAGAAGGGTTTTGTCGGATTATTACAAACACATGGATCCTTCTGAAATGGTTGACAGTTTCACTTTCAGATTTGCAGACAAAGAGGAAGGAAAAAGATACGGATTCAGGATTCGCGCAGTCGATTCCTGGGACAGAAAGAGCGAAGACATTATTGTCGGAGATATAGGGTAAAAAATTGCCATACCAGCGAGGTATGGCATGTTCTTTACTCGAAAAACGGAACGTATGTGAACTCGTAATGATATGAGTGATTCGATCTTCCGAAAAAGCAAACGGTGAATGATTCCGAGTCATATTGCCCGGAACCTCTCATGTCTCTTCCGTAAGAATCCTTTATGCCTGATCCCTTTATGAGGATTTCGGGTCTTCCGGGACAGGTTATTCTTCCGGTTCCGTTCAGCTGAATTGTGTATATTCCTTTGTCAGCATACAGCATTGACGAGTCATTTTCATACAGCCCTCCCGGATTAAGAACAAACTCGAATTTCAGAGGAATATCGTCATCGCCTTCTGCAGTGCAGTCTATTGTAAATCCGTTCTTTACAGGTGTTACAACAACAGAACGGTTGAGTTCCCTGACGTTTATTTCCTTTCTTTTTGAGTGGTCCATTTTCCACCAGTTTGACGTCTCCGGAGAGGAGTGTCAAAAGTACTTTTGTATCCGGCTCTGTCCTGTGAAGTCAGAACATATGAACCATCTTTATTCTTTTCCAGTTTGCCCGGTCTGAATATGCTGTGTTCGTCACCGAAAAATGCTGCAGCAAATCTGCATCTTACTTCAAGATTATCTGAAAAATGGAATTTGAGAAAATCCTGGTGCCATGTCGTCAGAACAGTGAGGCAGTCATTATATCTGTTGTCGTAATAGTGTCTTGCCATGCCTGTCGAAAGGAAAACGCTCTTGTGCAGATCCGGTTTCACAGTAACTATGGATTCTTCAATTTCACCTAAATCAGGCATCATGAGATACCAGAATTCAAGGGGGGATCTGTCAGTAACAACCGGCATTTTAAGTTTTTCCAGTGCTTCAATTTTTGTAAGCAGATAATCTGCATACCATGCAAGCTCGGAATCTCTTGAGAAGATAGCCGCACCATAGAACAGATAGTAATAATACAGGATGTCAATTTTTGTTCCATTGTCTATTCTGGTGCTCGACATGGTGCAGACTGAATCGTCCGACTCTGTCAGGCTGAACATGAGTTTCAGGTTTCTAACGACAGGATCAAGGAATTTTCTGTCTTTTGTCTGAAAATACAGGTGAAGATACTGTCTGTCGCAGATGAGGTTGTAACAGCCCGTGGATCTCTCAGTCCATTCGCCCTCTTCCGAGCAGTCAATTCCTTCGGACAAAAACTTGTTCATGACTTCAAGAGATTCTTCGTCTCCGAGAAGGTTGTAGCATGCACACAGTGCAGAAGTTATTGCCCATCTGTGGTTCGGTGTATGGAATCCGAGATGTTTCAGTGCTTCGTTGTTTTTTCTCAGAGTGGACAGCAGCTGTTCGTAAACTTCATCTTCGATTTGAGTATGCGAAGACAGTTCGCGCACAACATATGCCATTTTTGAAAGAGTGTCTGAAACACAGAATCCGGTTGTGTTGGGACAATGAATGTTGGTGCTCTGAAGATCTATTGACCCGTCGTCATGTACATATCTTTTATCAAAAAATCTGACCATCTCCAGCACTGTTTTCAGGATTTCCGAGTTCATATAGAACTTTGTTCCTTTGCAATAGTACGCGAACAGCACCTCTTTTGCAGTTGCAACTATTGATTCAGGTGTAAACTGACCGAAGGCATATACAAAGTTGCTCAATCCGAAATAGTCGGAATCAGGGTCACGATTGAGATGTCTTAATACAAACTCACAGTTATTCTGCAGTAATCGGGGAACATTTTCTGAATGCTTTAACATAACTCACCTTTTAGTCTGCGAGGGTTCCCATTGGATCCCATGGTTTCAGATGAACGATTTCGCCATCGTAGAGTTTTGCTTTTTCACCGAGGTATTTCTTGTCGACGACCGCCTGGTAAACATACAGGTCAAACCAGCTGTCTGACATCATGTAGAAGCCAGAGTTTACGCCTTCGCTGCCCCAGCTGTTTTCGATTTTCCAGCGCTGCGGTTTTCCGTTTTCATCAAGATGAACACCGGTGATGCACATTGCGTGGTTCATTGCGCTTGCGTGGTAATCGAGTGCCTGTGCTTTTGTAAGCTTGGTGTCTAGTCCTGTGACTGAGTCATAGTCATAGAGCTTGTCATCCCAGAGGTTCTTTTCCTGTCTCTCTCCGAATTTTCCGCAGTCGCAGCCGAACCATACTATCTGATTGTCTTTCAGCTGGGCAATTACGGCCTGTTTCATCTCGTCGATTCTGAGATTGAGGTGTTTAATCGGGTTTCCGCCTACCACATTTCCGAGTCTGTCAATTGTATAAACTCTGTCATACGGCTTGTCATTTGTGGGCCCGTTTATGACTGAACCGAAATTGTTCAGGTAATCGCCAAAGTACTTCTCGTAGAATGAAAGAGGAGTGTAGTCCTTTTCAATAAAGTACTTGCCGTCTTTGTCCTTGTATTCAAAATCGAATTTCTTCGGAGGCACTCCGTAGCATTCTGTAAGGAATACATAAATTGAAGACATCAGCTCTTCCTTTTTCTCTTCGAGCTGTTCTTTTGTTTTTCCTTTGGAGTGCATTTCTCTTAGAAGAGCGGCACCCTTTCTCAGTGAAGCAACAATCTGTCCGTTCAGCGGACCGGTTGCAGAAGACTGTGCGGTTTCAGGGTACGCTGATTTAGGTACTATGCCGTATTTATTGGCTATGTTGACAAACATATCCCACTGTCCGCCGTCTGAAACACCTTCGCCTACGATGTATGAGACGACTCTGTCGTCCACATCAAGATCGACTGTGTCAATTATGTTCTCATAATACCAGTTGCATTTTTCAAGTTTGTCCCAAAATGCGAGCCAGCTCTGTGAAAATTCGAATTCCGGAATGTTCTTTTCTTTTCCGAACTTTTCCCTCATGAGGTTTGTTGCTGCAAAGAGCCAGCATCTGCCTGAACTTTTCTGATTTGCGCATTTCATCGTCTTTACTTCGACGTTGAAAAGGAACTGCTGTTCAGTCATTTCATCGCCGACCATTGAAAGATTTGCAATTGTTGATTTGTATAATGCATTTCTGATGAGTTTTGCGTTTGGTGTATTCTTCAGGTCAGATTCAAACCCGGATAATACTTTTTTTGTTAAGCCTTTCATATGCAAAGACCACCTTTCTGTTAATGACGGGTATATTATGAGTTTATTATCCTTAAAAGTCAACATCAAAAGAGTACGGGGACCCATTAATGTATATTTTTTTGGAAATCATGCACAAAAAAGTTGCAAAATTGTCTATTTTTTTCATTGTGAATTGGGAATATTGCATATATAATAATACCATGGATAATTTTTGAATACTTTTATATATTGGTGGTGATTTCATGGAGATTAGAAACGAATATCTGAACAGGGTATATACGGATCTGTCAAGACGCTATCCGGAACAGAAGGAATTCCTTGAAGCAGTGGCCGAAGTACTCACATCACTTGTTCCAGTAGTCGAGTCAGACGATTCATATGAGAAAAACGGAATCATAGAGAGAATAGTAGAACCTGAAAGGGCAGTTTCATTCAGAGTAAGCTGGGTGGACGATCAGGGAAAGGTAAGAGTCAATACCGGATACAGAATCCAGTTCAACTCTGCCATAGGCCCGTACAAGGGCGGTCTCAGGTTCAGAGACAATGTCACTCTGTCTGTAATCAAGTTTCTGGGATTTGAACAGACATTCAAAAACAGCCTGACAACACTTCCGATGGGCGGAGCAAAAGGTGGATCCGACTTTGATCCGAAGGGAAAATCCGAAGGAGAAATAATGCGTTTCTGCCAGGCATTCATGAATGAACTCTACAGACATATAGGACCCGACACGGACGTTCCCGCAGGTGACATAGGAGTCGGCGGAAGAGAAATCGGATATCTATTCGGTCAATATAAAAAGCTTGCCAACAACTGGTCAGGGGTTCTCACGGGAAAGGGATTGTCATACGGCGGTTCTCTTGCCAGAACTGAAGCGACGGGCTTTGGACTTATGTATTTTGCAAGCGCAATGCTCAAAGATGCGGGCAAGAGCCTTAAAGGAAGCACCGTTATAATATCCGGATCGGGGAATGTGGCTATTTATTCCTGCCAGAAAGCTACGGAATTGGGTGCAAAAGTGGTTGCAATGAGCGACTCAAACGGGTATATTATAGATAGCAACGGAATTGATTACAAAGTAATAAAGGAAATCAAGGAAGTCAAGAGAGACAGAATTTCGACATATGTGAATTATGTTCCCTCTGCAAAGTATGTTGCAGGATGCGAAGGAATATGGACAATAAAATGCGATTATGCCTTCCCGTGTGCAACGCAGAACGAAATAAGCAAAGAGTCAGCTGAAACTCTTGTAAAGAACGGAACAAAAGGAGTGTTTGAAGGCGCCAACATGCCCTCTACTCCAGAAGCAATTGACGTGATTAAGAAAAACGGATTGCTGTTCTCCCCGTCAAAAGCATCGAATGCGGGAGGAGTTGCCGTATCCGGACTTGAAATGAGCCAGAATGCAGAGAGACTTTCATGGTCCTTTGAACAGGTTGACGATATGCTGAAAGGAATAATGGAAAAAATATATCATGCGTGTGCTGATGCGGCTGAAAAATACGGAATGCCCGGAGATATTCAGGCCGGAGCAAACATTGCCGGATTCCTGAAGGTTGCAAATGCGATGATTTCACAAGGAATTGTGTGAGAGCAGGAGGTAATATGGCAGAACTGATTGTTGGAGCAAAAAACAGTAATCTTGATGAGGTTCTTCAGTTTTTGGACACAGAACTTGAAAAAATGGGCTGTTCCATGAAGATTCAGTCTCAGATTGACGTTGCAGCAGAAGAGATATTTGTCAACATATCTCAATATGCCTACGATCATGACAACGGACTTGTTATTGTTCAGATTGAAGATGAAGGTGAAGAGATAATGATTACCTTCAAAGACAATGGAACACCGTTTAACCCGTTGAGACATGACGATCCTGACATTAAGAAAAAAGCCGAAGAAAGAGAAATCGGAGGTCTTGGCATCTTCATGGTCAAAAAAATGATGAACGATGTCAAATATGAGTACAAAGACGGAAGTAACATTCTTAGTTTCAAAAAGATGGTAAAATAGAGGGAAAAATGGATATTATCGACAAAGCAATCAGGTTTGCTTGTAAAGCACATCAGGGCACTACAAGAAAGACAAGAAAAATACCAAGTGTCCTTCATCCTCTGGAAGCTGGTATAATAGCAATGAGGATGACAGATGATCATAATACAATCGCCGCATGCATTCTTCACGATGTTGTAGAAGATACACCATATGTACTTGAAGATATCAGAAGAGAATTCGGTGACAGGGTTGCTTTTCTTGTTGATTCGGAAACCGAGGACAAGATGCGCGACAGACCAAAGGAAGAGACCTGGATAGAGAGAAAAAAGCAGCTGCTGTCCAAAATCGAAAACACGGACGACAGAGAAGTAAAGGTTCTCTGGGTCTCGGACAAACTGGCCAATATGAGAGATTTCTACAGATTGTATCTGGTTGAAGGTGACAAAATGTGGAATCACTTCAACATGAAAGATCCGGAAGTGCAAAAAAAATATTATTTAAGAGTCCTTGAATGCTTGTCGAGCATGGAAGACGAACCTGCCTATCAGGAGCTAAAGGCATACATTTATACAATTTTCAGACTAGGAGATTTTAGACATGATTGAAATAAAAAATGCAGTAGTTGACGGAAAACTTGTTGTTTATCTGAACGGAAGAATTGACACTTCAAATGCTCAGGAAGTTGAAGCAAAGATTGATTCGATAGTAAAAGAAAATCCGGGCAAAGAACTGGTTCTTGACGGTGAAAACCTAAAATACATTTCAAGTGCCGGTTTGAGAGTTGTGCTTAAACTGAGAAAGACACTCGGCTCATTGTCGGTAATCAAACTGACACCTGATGTTTACGAAGTATTTGAACTTGTTGGATTCACAGATCTGATGACAATTCAACAAGCATAGTAAGCAGAAATAGTTTTGAGAGGATATTGACCATGAGTGGTTACAAATTTGAAGTAAAAGGCAACAAGCTTGTTGTTTATATTGAAGGCCGTATAGATACAAACAATGCGGCCGAAGCTGAGGCGGAAATCAATAAGATAATCAATGATAATTCAGGATATGAGCTCGTTTTCGACGCCGCAAAACTTGAATACATTTCAAGTGCTGGTTTAAGAATAGTTTTAAGACTGAGAAAAGTACATCCTGAAATGCTGATTACAAATGTGTCCTCAGAAGTTTATGACATATTTGAAATGACAGGCTTTACCGAAATGATAAAGGTAGAAAAAGCTTTCAAGTCCGTCAGCGTCGACGGATGCGAAGTTATCGGACAGGGATCAAACGGAATTGTTTACAGAACAGATCCGGAGACAATCGTAAAGGTATACAGAAATCCCGAAGCACTGGATGACATCAGACACGAGAGAGAAGTTGCAAGAAGAGCTCTGATTCTCGGTATTCCGACTGCGATTTCATATGATATTGTCAAAGTGGGAGACAAATACGGTTCTGTTTTCGAGCTTCTGAATGCCAAGTCCTTTACTCAGCTTATTTGTGAGAAGCCGGACCAGCTTGATTACTACATAACTATTTTTGTTGACCTGCTCAAAAAGATTCATGCAACAGAAGCGTCTGAAGAAGATTTTCCTGACATGAAAAAGAGAGCTCTCAAGTGGCTGAATGATCTCGAAGGCCAGCTGCCGGTCGAGATATACACCAAACTCATTAAAATGATTGGCGAGATTCCTTACTCAAGCAACCTGATTCACGGAGATTATCATACAAACAATGTCATGATGCAGGGCGATGAAGTATTGCTTATAGACATGGATACTCTTGCAGTTGGCAATCCGGTATTTGACTTTGCTTCAATATATGCAGCTTACCAGGGATTCAGCGAAGTTGACCCGGCCACCATTGAGAGATTTCTCGGCATAAAACTTGATCTCGGAAAAGAAATCTGGAACAAGACAATCAGCTTGTATTTCGATCCCAGCGTTCAGAGCATCAATGAAAAGAAAGCCCGCATCCTGTGCTACATGAGACTTCTGAGAAGAACACTGAGAAGAGAACCCGACAACACAGCCATGATTGAACACTGCAGGAATATGCTGATTGAACTCGTGCCCACAGTTCACAATCTCCACATTTGAGTAAAAAAGTGAAATATTAAATGCCCGACTATTCATTTTTCGGGCATTT
This sequence comes from uncultured Ruminococcus sp., assembly GCA_902791785.1. Taxonomy (GTDB): domain Bacteria; phylum Bacillota; class Clostridia; order Oscillospirales; family CAG-272; genus CAG-841. The sequence goes on from CADAXH010000014.1 coordinate 20,987, forward strand.
TTTGATATAATGATTTTGCAGTAATTTAGTAAGGAGATGCCAAATGAAAAAAATACTGTCAGCACTACTTGTTTTAATTATGGTTGTTGCACTTGTTGCATGCAATTCTTCCAAACAGGATGAGACCACGAAGGAAGGTGTTACAACAGAAACAACAACTCAGAAAGAAACCGAACAGACAACAACGGTTGAGACTACTACGGACGAAACCACAGAAGAAACAACCGAACAGACAACCGAAGAGACAACAACAGACAATACTGAGCCTGAAAAGAAATCCATTAAGATTTTTGCAATAGGCAACAGTTTTTCTGAAGACAGCGTAGAGCATTTGTACGGAATACTCAAAGACCTGGGATACGAAGAAATCGTAATCGGAAACATGTATACAGGCGGATGTTCACTTGCTCAGCACGCTAAAAATATCGAGCACAGAGAAAAAGGTTTTTACACAACATATTACGAAAACACTAACGGCAAGTGGGTTTCAAATCCTGTTCAGCCTACACTTGTCAATACAATAAACAGACATGACTGGGACTATATATCCATTCAGCAGGTTAGCGGAGACAGCGGCAGACCTGAGACTTTTGAACCCTATCTGACGACCGTTCTCAACTACATCAAGGAACACTGTCCGGATGCAGAAATAATGTGGAACATGACATGGGCTTATCCGGATGGTTCTGACTATTCAAGCTTCAAAAATTACGGATATGACCAGATGACAATGTACAATGCAATTCTTGACACAACAAAGACTTTGATTGTTCCGAGAGAAGAATTCTCATTTGTTATACCAGTAGGAACAGCAGTTCAGAATGCCAGAACAAGTTTCTTGACAGAATCACAGCTCCACAGAGACAATCTGCACCTCTCAAGCTATATAGGAAGATACCTGGCAGCAATGATGTGGGCAAGACAGATTACCGGAATGAGCGTCAAGGACGTAACATTCAATCCACAGGTGAGTTTGATTACTCCTCAGATTATGGAAGTCATCAAGGAATCTGTTGAGAATGCATATAACCATCCGTTTGAAATAACAGAATCAGAACACACAGAATTTGAATCTGTATCAACAGATGACGTTCTCAGATCATACAATGTCGACCCGTCAAAATATACAAAACTTGACTATACTCTCACAACTTTCTCATACTGGAACTCAAATACATCAACAGAACTTGTATGCGAAGCAAACGGAAGCACAGCTTCAAACCTCAATCAGTATGCTTCTACTCAGCTGTTTGACAAGACACAGATTCCTGTAGGATCAATAATCGTAGTTGTTGATGGCTACCAGTACAGACCTGATGCCTTTGTTGAGCAGGACGGAGTTTTGCTGAAGAATGGAACCGGAACAGGCAAGAGCGGATACACAAGACAGGAAATAACAGCCAAAGAAGCTGTTGCAGTAACAGAAGAATGGTGGGCTGACTGGTCTGTTGTAGGATTCAACATTTCAATGTTGGGCAATCCGGCGCTCAAGGAATCAGTAATGAAGTCATTCTCAAAGAAATTCACAATCTATGTTCCGATTGACCCGAATGAACCAATCCCGAATCTTGAAAAAGAAATAAACAATGCAAATCTCGAAGAAGTACTTAAAGAGAACGGATTTGATATTTCAGATTATAATCTGCTCGACCTTAAGATGACTACATATGCTTACTACAACTCAACTTCAAATTCAGCTTTGGTAAGCAAAATCGGTGGCAGCACAGCATCAAATATCAATCAGTTTGCCGCTACAAAGATATTCAAAAAAGATGAACTTCCAAACGGTTCACTTGTTGTAGTATTTGACGGATATCAGTACAGACCTGAAGGCTGGACATCACTGAGTTCAAAGACTTCAAACAGACCGACAAATGTTGTCACAAACGGAAGCAACCTTGTTACTGTTGTTGACGACGATTGGTGGGGTTCATGGAACTTCAGAGCATTCAACGTTGCCAAGGCCGGAAATCCCGGACTCAGCGATGCAGAAATGCAGGAACTGCTCAGTGTTTTCTATGTTCTCGTTCCAAAGGGATCGAGCCATGGTGAAGAAAACAAGATGAGCGAAGAACTCGCTAAACTGCTTTCAGACAACGGATACAATCCTGACAATTACAAAGTTCCGGAAGTATCATTCACAAAGTATGCATATTACAATTCAACTGCAAATTCAACAATTGTAAGCAAAGAGGGCGGAAGCACAGCAACCAATCTCAATCAGTTTGCAGCAACTCAGGTATTCACAAAGGCAGAACTGCCGAACGGCACTTTGATTATAGTGCTTCAGGGCTTCCAGTACAGACCCGAAGGCTGGACCGACCTTAGCACCAAAAACTCTTCCTCGTCAAGACCTGCCAATGTAACAGCACCAAGCGGGGTATCGATAGTTGAAGTTGATGCAACATGGTGGGGTTCATGGAACTATAGAGCATTTAATGTTGCAAAAGTAGGAAATCCTGCTTTGTCTGATGCTGAAATGGATGCACTTCCTGAAGTATTCTTCATAGTAGTTCCAAAATAACAGAGCATAATGTAACAAATGGTGAGACTCAAAACCAGAGTCTCGCCATTTATTATGCAAAAAACCACCTGGATTATCAGGTGGCAATTATTCAACAATCATTGTTCAATGTGTTTTATGATTTTTGCGGGATTGCCGCCTACTACTGTGTTGTCAGCTACATCTTTTGTTACTACTGCGCCTGCAGCAACGACGCTGTTTTCACCTATTGTTACTCCGGGGCATATTATTGCTCCTGCAGCAATCCAGGCATTTCTTTTTATCGTCACTTTCTTGAAAATTATTTTGTTGTGTCTGTCAGCCAGATCATGATTTACACTGATTATCTTTACATCAGGCCCGATTAATACATCATCTTCTATTTCCACAATACCTGCTGAAAACACAGTTGCGCCTTTGTTGATGATGATATTTCTTCCGAGTTTGAGACGTGAACCAAAATCACAATAGAATGGAGAAACTATTGATACAGAATTATCAACTTTATCCTGCAGCAAGTCTTCCAGAAGATCTTTATATCCTGGATCTGTCGGTCTCATCAAGCTTATTCTCAATGATAAATCATGTGATCGTATCATCTCTTTTTCAGCAATCATATATGTTTGGTCATCTTGAATAATGTATCCATCCCTATCTATTTTTTCAAAAAGTTTATTCACGGCATCCTCCCGAATATTCATATTAAATAAAAAACAATTAACCACTTCATCAATTCAAAGAAAAAAAGGCCTGATACAGAAATGTATCAAACCTATTCTTCTTTAATGGCTGGGACAGCCGGACTTGAACCGACGAAATGCAAGAGTCAAAGTCTTGTGCCTTACCAACTTGGCTATGTCCCATAGGCAAGTATGTATTTTACCAATATTTGGTTTCCGTGTCAACCAAAAAAAGCATATATTGGGGACTACCGGCAATTGAGATTTTATTAAGAATGATGTAGAATTATTGATGAAGGATGGTGGGGAAAATGCTGGTATTGTATATTGTTCTTTCTATTATTGCGGTTATGGTAATTGCTTATGTCGGTTTCGTGCTTGTTTCATTCAAAATTTCAACCACAGGGATTCAAAAAGAGGATGATCTGTTTTCAGATGATCAGCTTCCACAACTTCTTCCTTATATTGATGACATGAGAAATTGCAGGATGTGGCTTGACAAAGTTCCGTATGATGATATTTATGTAACGAGTTATGACGGATTGAAACTGTATGCAAAATATTATCATTGCGAGCAGCCGAGAGCGGTCGCAATACTTGTTCACGGATACAAGGGTGACGGAGAAACATGTTATCCGAAAATATCCAAATACCTGCTGGAACAGGGAATAGAAGTAGTAATAATAAGACAAAGAGCGCATGTTCACAGCGAGGGAAAGAGACTGTGCTTTGGTCTGAAAGAAAGATATGACGTAAAGAGCTGGTGTGACTACGTAAGTTCAATCATTCCGAAAGGCATGCCTATGTTCGTGAGCGGCATATCCATGGGTGCAGCTTCAGTACTAATGGCATCGAGTCTTGAACTTCCGGGCAATGTAAAATTCCTCGTCAGCGACTGTGCCTTCTCGGATGCTTACAAAGAATTTGAAAATGTAGCAAAATTGCAGAAGATACCTCCATTTTTGTTTGCTCCTGCAGGGAGGCTGATGTACAAGATTACCGAGGGGGTAGATATCAAAAAAGAAAGACCTGTTGACGAAGTTAAACATTCCAGGCTTCCCATACTGATTATTCATGGAGAGGCAGACGATTTTGTTCCTTTCCATATGTGTAAAGAGATATATAACGCATGTTCACAAGACAAAGAGCTCATAACTGTGCCAGGTGCAGTTCACGGGATGAGTTATCTTGTTGATACCGAGAAATGTACGGAAGCATTTCAGAGATGGATTGACAAATACCTGGTTGCTGATGGCAATACGTAAACACTGTTGCTTTAATTGAACAACAAAAAATGGGACTGTTCAGAATTCCTGCAAAGGAATTGAAAAACAGTCCCGCATTTATTATTTCTCAGATGGTTTGAGTTTGTTCAAGTTTTGAGACACTGAAGTTGAAACCTGCTGTGTCAGTTACCGGAACGGAGAACAGTTTTGTTTCAGCCTGGGTGTTTGCACCTGCCTTTTCAAGAATGGATTTCATTATTTCCACTTTGTTTTCATTCCTGGCAACAATAATAACAAGTTCCTTGTCATCAGCAATTGTCATACCGAAAAACTTGCCCTGATCTTCAGGTTTTGTTCCTTTTGCATGAATGATTGTGCCGCCTCCGGCTCCGCCTGCTCTTGCGGCATCCATCACTATGTCTGAATACCCGGATGCTGTTATGCACATTATCATCTCATAATCTGAAGTGCTCATATCACAATTCTCCTTGTCATTTGGGATATTGTCAATAAATGTTTTAATGGTTGAAGAACCAATTGTGTTTACGGGAATGGTACAGGCAATTCCTCTGTCAGGAAGGTACATCATCATTTCACGGTTCAGTTTTTTCAAAAGAATTGAAGCAGTATCGGTCGGCAGAATTGTCAGAAAACATGTCTTTTCTGTCTGTACAAGCCCGAACATATCAAGAGTTTCTTTCCTTGTAGAACCTATTCCCGGGTAGCTGATCCAGTATTTTACACCATTGTCCTTAAAGAATGAAACAAATTCATTACTCTCGGACTTTTTGGTAATACACAAAAGCAATTGTATATCTTTCATTGAATGCACCTCACATTAAGAGTGTTTCGTTTTCCACTTGTTCGGTGGATGTGTTCTGTACAGGTTCTTCGGACTGACGTGGTTTTCTTGTCTTAATTCTGTAGATGAGTCCCAGTATCTGTATAGTCAGAAGCGGTGCTGAAGCAACCAGAGCCACAAGACCGAATGCGTCAGTGATTACAACGTTTCCTGCCGCTTCACAGGCACCTGACGCAAAAGGCAACAGGAATGCGGCGGTCATGGGACCTGATGCAACTCCTCCCGAGTCGAATGCAATGGCAGTGAAAAGCTTCGGTGTTATGAATGTAAGAATCAGAGCCGCAAGATATATAGGGACAATAAACCAGAGAAGGGATATTCCGGTCAGAACTCTTACCATTGCAAGACCAACAGCGGCAGCTACACCTAATTCCAGCGATACAAGTAAATGTTTTCCCGTTATTGTGCCTGATGTGATGTTTTCAACCTGAACGGACAAAACGTGAACAGCGGGCTCAGCCCTGACTATAAAGAAACCGGTCAGCATTCCTATCGGCACAATAATCCAACGAAAATAAAAACTCCCGAGTTTTGTGCCGATAAAATATCCCACGGGCATGAATCCGGCATTGGCACCTGTCAAAAAGAGCACAAGACCAAAATATGTATATAGTGCACCTGTCAGAATTCTGAGCAAAGGCTTTTTTTTGATTCTGGCGACAATAAACTGGTATATAAGAAAAAATACCAATATAGGAAGCAACGCAACGGCAACTTCTTTGAAGTATTCAGGGAACTGCTTTAATATGGTCAGTGCAAGTTCTTGAGAATTATCAATCTGGGGCATGACGTATGGAACATAGACGGCATTCGATTTCGTTATTATACTGAGCAGCATAACAGTAAGAATTGGTCCGATTGAACATAGTGCTACAAGACCAAAGCTGTCTTCTTCCGCTGTTCTGTCAGAACTGATGGAAGCAACACCTACTCCGAGTGCGATAATGAACGGAACCGTCATGGGTCCTGTAGTTACGCCTCCCGCATCAAATGCGGCAGATATGAAATCCTGTGGAGCAAAGAAGGCCAGAATGAATGTTGCGGCATATCCGATAAGCAGTATTATAGAAAGCCTTATTTTGAATATTATTCTCAGCATAGCCAAAACGAGAAAGATTCCAACACCTAATCCAACAGAAAAGATAAGAACGTTTCTGTCCATGCTTCCGCCAAGCTGATCTGCCAAAACCTGCAAATCCGGTTCTGAAATGGTTACAAGCACACCGACCAGAAATGCTACAAGAATAATAAGCCACAGTTTTCTTTTTTTGATAACAGTCGATCCTATATGGGTTCCCATAGGAGACATTGAAATATCTGAGCCCATGGTAAACAGTCCCATTCCGAGTATCAAAAGCAGAGTTCCTGTAAGATATGCAAGCAGGAGTCCGCTGTCAATCGGAACAAGAACAAATGTGAGGAGAAGAACAATGGTGGAAATAGGAAGAACCGAAGATAGAGATTCTTTTAATTTTTCGAGTAAGACTTCTCCGGTTGCCATCAGCAATAAACGCTTTACCAAATTGTTCACCTCCCTTGAAAACTGTACGGTAATATAATATCATTTTATCGAGCGATGGTCAATTGTTGAATGGAGTTGTAAGTTTTTGTGCAAATTGTCTTATCATTGTTCCATAAGGGCAATTATTTATGCCCTTTTGACAATTGAATTAATATGACAATAAATATATAATTAGTTTAGAAATCTGGAAAGGAGCGCATATTGTGTTTGTGCTCCCATTTTGCGTTTTGGAGGTTTCGATGAGAAAAGTTGCGGTTATTATGGGCAGTGACAGTGATCTTGAAGTTGTAAGAAAAGCCACCACTGTGCTCTGTGACTTTGGAGTTCCTTATGAAGCCCATATCTATTCGGCACACAGAACACCGGCAGAAGCTGCTGAATTCTCCAAAAATGCACAATCAAATGGATTTGGAGTCATCATTTGTGCCGCAGGAATGGCTGCGCATCTTGCCGGAGCAATAGCAGCAAACACAACATTGCCGGTTATAGGTATACCCGTTTCATCGGGTGGACTGGGTGGTCTGGATGCACTGCTTTCAACTGTACAGATGCCTACCGGAATACCTGTTGCAACAGTTGCAGTGAATGGAGCTGCCAATGCAGCAATTCTCAGCATTGAAATTCTTTCCCTTGAAGATGAAGCTTTGAGAAAAAAACTATCTGACTACAGAGCATCAGGTGCTCAAAAGGTCATAGAAAAAGACAAAGCTCTCAGCATTTGAGGAGGGACTCTGATGAAAAAAGGTGCAATTGTAATCATTTTTCACATCAAAGGACAGATGTCAGACTGTCCATCATTCGGCAGCATGAACTGCCAAACTGACGCTAATACTATAACTATAGAATCATAAAGCCCGGGAGTATCCATATATTCTCGGGTTACTTATTTTGGAGGACAACATGGGCGGATTATTCGGAGCTGTATCTAAGAGAGATATAGTAAGTGACGTGTTTTTCGGCACTGACTATCATTCTCATCTCGGCACACACAGAGGCGGAATGGCGAGTTGGAGCGAAGAAAGAGGGTTTGAAAGAGACATACACAACATTGAAACATCTCCTTTCAGAACCAAATTTGCAAACATATTAAACGAAATGAGCGGCCATTCTTGCATAGGATGCATAAGCGATTCAGAGCCTCAACCTGTAATTGTCAAATCAAAGATAGGCACTTTTGCATGCATTACTGTTGGCTACATCTATAATGCGGCAGAACTTATAGACAAATACCTTGACGAAACAAGAGGTCATTTCGATACTCTCAGCGGAAGCAAGGTTAATGAAACCGAACTGGTTGCAGCCATGATTTGCGAAAAAAGCAGTTTTGTTGAAGGAATAAAATATGTCCATGACACCATTAAAGGTTCTTGTACAATTCTCCTTCTGACTGAGGGCGGGGCACTCATTGCCGCCCGTGACAAATACGGAAGGCTGCCGCTCAATATCGGTTATGATGCTGACGGACATTGCGTTTCACTTGAATCTTTTGCCATGACAAAACTCGGATATGTAATGGAAAGGGAACTCGGACCAGGCGAAATATGCAAAGTCACAAGCGATGAAGTTGAAACCCTTGCCGAGCCGGGCAAAAAGAAAAAAGTGTGTTCCTTCATGTGGACATATTACGGATATCCGACTGCTGAATACGAGGGAGTTAACGTAGAGATTTCCAGGAACCGCGGCGGAGAAATAATGGCAGATCGTGATGGAAAACTTGACGTTGATACAGT
>CADAXH010000015.1 GCA_902791785.1 uncultured Ruminococcus sp.
TCAAATCCGACATCGTTCGGATGGGTGCCATCGACAACATAGCCATTTCTGTAAAAGTTCTTGAATTTCTTTCTTCCGTCCACAAAATACACTTTATTATCACCATTTCTGAGAGCTTTTTCATACGAAGCACAAATAATGTTCCTGCGCTTTTTTTCATTGTATTCTCCCCTGTCATAGGTGGGTCTTGATGCCATTATAATCGGTATATCCGGATGAGCATTTCTTATGGTTTCATACACATAATAATGTGTTTTTTCAAGATGCTCTACCGACGGTGCATTGTGATCATAGTCCAGCACAAAAGCACTCATGTCAAGAGTTGAAATGTATTCTACGATTTCTTTCTGTCCACGGCATGCGCCTGAATAACCAAGATTTGTATATTCGAAATCGTATTTCATTGACAGCATTGACGGATATGTAATACCGGGTCTGCTGGCAAATGCCCCGTGTGTAATGGATGACCCATAAAACACAACAGGTGTTTCATGAGTATAGCGAGCGCCTTCCTGCAATGTTCCCTTTTCGTCTATGCCTATGTACATATCCATAACACCGGCAAATACAGGGAAATTAATAACGAGATTTCTCTCTCTGGACTTGAACAAATCAACTGTAGTACAATACCCTTCGGTATTGCGGTTGATAGGCAAAAACGACTTCAAGAAGATGTATTTACCCTTTTCTGTCTTCTCATACAGATCAAAGCCACATGCTCCTACAGATGACATCCCTTCAGCGAACCAGCAGCTTTTGTTATACAGAACTTTTATTGCTATGTACCTGGAATTTGTTCTGAATGTAATCCTTCCGCCTGAGTCCATCTGATTGAGATTCTCCAATTTGTCTGTGGCAGCAATATTCTGTGGTATTCTGATGAAACCGTTTTCATCATCCCAAATCAGTCCGTGAATTCTGAACGGTCTTTCTTTTATGTTTATAAATCTGATATTCTGTACATCCAATTCCTTTGGAACTGATGAATTAGATAATTCTTCTGTAATCGGTATTGTATTCATACTCTTCACCCTACAAATTTACCGCCTCATCGATTATATGAATGAGGCGGCAATATATTATTTTTCGCCGTTATATTTCAAACAGAGCATTGTTATGTCGTCAAACTGCGGCGCATCCTTTACAAAATCATTCAGTCCGTCAGTAACTGCATTAAGAACGTGCTCCGGAGTTTCACTATCGCTGCCGTTCAGAACTTCAATGAGTCTGTCTGTTCCGAACAATTCCTGATTTGAATTTGTTGCTTCAGCAACACCGTCTGTGTATATAAACAGCATGGAACCTTTTTCAAGTTTAACTTCGTATTGTTTGTATAATGTGTCTTCCATTCCGCCTATGACAAAGCCGTGTTTGTCTTTAAACATCTCAAATTTGCCGCCCGGCGATTTAATGATTGGGAATTCGTGTCCCGCATTCGAAGCAGTCAGAATGCCGGTCTTTAAATCAAGAATTCCGAGCCATACCGTCACAAACATCTGTTCCCTGTTGCTCTGGCAAATCTGATTGTTTGTAGCTTCAAGTGCCTCCTTCGGATTCTTCTTCATCAGTGCGTAATTCTGTACGAGAATAACTATTCCAAGATGATCCTCATCCACAAAGAAGAAGTCATAGAAATCTCCTCCGACTTCTTTTGCGGGCTTCATGGAAGCATAAATGTCAAACTCACCGCGCTCAGGAAAAGCCGGGAAAATATTCGGAATCATGTCCGCCTGGATGCGGGTTGCCATGGATAGTTCTGTGTCAATTCTTGAAGCATCAAGCTTTTGTTTCTGATATTCTTCTGTCATGTTTCTCGTTATGACTGCAAACATATTTACAGCTGATCCGACTGTCGCAAAAATCACGAACTGGACTTCTGCAATAAATGACTGAAGAATGATTCCGATAATAGGAGTTATCATGTAAATCCAATACGCAACATATACACGTTTAATAAATGCTTTTTTGTATTTGATAAGCAAATATATATTCTGTATCAACATAAGTAACGGACCTACATTTGACAATATGTACAGATTTGATCTGTGGTAAACGTTATTGGCGTCAAAGTAAAAATACAAATCCGTGAACTGAGAAACTATGAGTCCGACTGTATGTATTACAAACAGAACAAACAATACAATATTTATTGCTTTTGCTCTTTTGGCGTCAATATTTGCCGATGCCAGTACCATCTGAGCCAGCATCACTGCCATCAATCCGGAAATAAAGAATTCAATGAAAGTCACAATCCGGATTATTATTCCGACAGTTTCACCCGGATTTCCATCCAGCAGTTGTCTGAGCAGGTGCATGGATATATATCCGATTATCATCCACAAAAAGAATGTGAAGAATTTGCGAACAAGTTTATTGATCGGAGCTCTTGCAGTCTGAATAATTGTAAGACCGCATATACCGATACCTGCAGAAATCATTATTAAGTTTATAAGATTTCCCAGAGACATCTCAAAATGCATAGTCTGATTTCCTTTACTGAGGTTTAGTCTTTTACAAGCTTAACCTTTGATCCGTTTCCAATTCCGCATGCGTTCGCATCGTCTGTATCAAGGTGCATCTCCAGGAAACATAATCTCCGTCTTTAACTCCGTATCTTTCTCCGTCCGCAGGACTCATATGGATATGTCTGTTTGCAAGAATACAGCCTTCACTGAGCTGAACAAGTCCTTTGGGTCCGATTATTGTTATGGGAGCTGATCCCGCGAGATCTCCGGACTCTCTGACAGGAGGTTTCACTTTAAGCAAATATGAGTCGGTTTTGGATATTTCAACCTGGGACTGTTTACGAACAGGTCCAAGCACCCTGACTCCTTCGATGGCCCTCAATGAAGGTCCTATTAAAGTCAGCTGCTCTTTGCAGGCATACTGACCCGGCTGGGACAAATCCTTGAGAGGCGTCAGCTGATATCCCTTGCCGAACAGCACTTCTACGTGCTCCTGGGTAAGGTGTATGTGTCTGTTTGATACGCCTACCGGAATATCTCCGTCAGAAGAAGCTGTTCTGTTTCCAGACACACATTCTCTGACTACTTTTTCAACTATTTCGGAAATATATTTTTCGTCAACGTTCATTTTCTTCTCCAATCAGATTATTCTGAAACTGTCTGCCATGACACATCTGCGCTGTCTTGTGTATGAACGAGCTGATGTGATTCCTTCTCCTGTCGGGCCGGCGATTGTAAATGTTGTATGACCTTCTCCTCCGAAACCTATTCCGGCATATGAAGGAGCATTCTTAACGAATATTGTTGTTTCAACAGCTCTCGCAAATCTTGAGAGATTGTCAATGTTCTTTGAATGCATGTGAGCGGAATGTCTTCTTCCGCCTTCGGCCTTGCATGCAAGGTCAATTGCTTCGTCGATGTCTTTTACTCTCACTATTCCGAGGATTGGCATCATAAGTTCATTCTGGACAAAGTCATGTTCAAAGCCTACTTCTGCTATGATGCAGCGAATATCACTTCCAACTTCAATTCCGATCTTTGAAAGCAGTACCGGAGCTGATCTGCCTACACATTCACGGCTTACCGTCTTAACGGTCTTACCTGCCTTGTTTGTTTTTTCAACAAGAACAATCTTTGCAAGTCTGTCTGCCTGTTCTCTTGTAATCTGATAAGAACCTGCCTTTTTCATTCCAGCAATGAGTTCATCTGCCACGTTGTCAAAAACAAACACTTCTTTTTCAGCTATACATGGGAGGTTGTTGTCAAATGTGCATCCGTCGATTATGTCTTTTGCGGCTTTCTGAATGTCTGCTGTATCGTCAACGATTACCGGCGGGTTACCTGCACCTGCTCCGATGGCCTTCTTTCCTGAAGAAAGAACTGCCTTTACTACTCCTGGTCCGCCTGTGCAGACAAGGAGTTTAATCAGAGGATGTGATTCCATTATTGCAGCAGATTCCATTGTAGGTATCTTCATTGAACAAACAAGGATTTCAGGTCCACCTGCCATTTTGCTGGCTCTGTTTACGAGGTCAACTGCATAGTTTGATGTGGCAATTGCATTCGGATGCGGGTTGAACACAACAGCGTTTCCTGCAGCAAGCATGCCCATTGAGTTACAGATAACTGTCTCACTCGGGTTTGTACTTGGAGTGATTGCCCCTACAACACCGAAAGGTGCCATTTCAATCAATGTCAGTCCGTTGTCACCTGTTTTTGCGGTTGAAACAATGTCTTCTGTGCCGGGTGTTTTGTCCGCCACGAGAATATGTTTTAATCTCTTGTGTTCAGCATTTCCCATTCCAGTCTCAGCAACTCCGAGTTCGCCCATGATTGCAGCTTCTTCTCTTGTGAGTTTTCTGATGGCTGAAATAATTTTTTCTCTCTCCTCAACACTCATAGCACGGATAATCTTATAGCTTCTGTTAGCACACTCAATAGCTTCGTTCATATCTTCAAATATGCCGACGAACTTTCTTCCGTTGTATTGAGTTGAGTCCCAGTTCTTTTCAGCGGGCTTGCTCGATTTGAGTTCTCCAATAACCTTGGATACTATCTCTTTGATTTCACTTTCTGTAATTTGCGCCATAATACACCTCTACCAATTCTGTGTTATTTAACCAATGTCTGAGTGTCCAGAGCGATCATGTATTCCTCATCTGTAGGAACAATCATAACCTTAACTTTAGAGCCCTCTTTTGTTATATCAAACGGAATACCTCTTGTGAAATTGTCATTCTTGTCATTGTCAATTTCAATTCCGAGCCATTCCATGTTTTCACATGTCATTCTGCGTATCTCACTCTGGTTCTCTCCGATACCTGCAGTAAATACCAGAACGTCAAGACCGTTCATCTCAGCCGCATAAGCACCTATGTGTTTCTTAATTCCGTTTGCAAGAATCTTAAGTGCAAGTTCAGCTCTCTCATTTCCCTCTTTAGCTGCTGCGAGGCAGTTCCTGAAGTCATTTGAAAGTCCGGATATGCCGAGGAGTCCGGATTTTTTGTTCAGAACATCTGACATTTCGTCAGGTGTCAGATTTCTCTTCTTCATTATGTACGGGATTATTGTCGGGTCAATGCTTCCCGATCTTGTTCCCATTGCGATTCCCTCCTGTGGAGTGAATCCCATTGAAGTATCAATTGCCTTGCCTCCGTCAACAGCTGTGATTGAAGAACCGTTTCCAAGATGACAGGTGATCATCTTAAGATCCTTGATATCTTTTCCAAGCACTTCTGCTGTCTTCTGAGAAACATATCTGTGTGAAGTTCCGTGGAAACCGTATCTTCTTATTTTGTCCTCTGTATAATACTCATACGGAAGAGCATATATAAATCTGAAATCCTCAATCTCTGAATAGAATGAAGTATCGAATACAGCTACCTGAGGAACATTCGGAAGAAGTCTGAGACAAGCTCTCATTCCGAGTATTGCCGGCGGTCCGTGAAGAGGATTGATCGGAACTATTGTTTCAAGATAATTGATCAGTTCCATATCCACTCTGGAAGACTTCTTGTACTTTTCGCCACCATGCGCAACTCTGTGTCCCACAGCGGATATTTCTTCAATACTGCCGATGACACCATGTTCTTTGTCTGTCAAAAGTGAGAAAACAAGCTGGAGAGCTTCATCGTGAGTCGGCAAATCCACTTCTGCATAGTAATTATCTTTTCCAGGCACTTTATGTGTGATTGTACCGCCTGCTCCTATCCTCTCGCATCCGCCTTTTGACATCACTTCGCCTTTTTCCATATCAAAAAGCTGATACTTGAGTGACGATGATCCCGCATTGATAACTAAAATCTTCATTCTCTTTCTCCAATCAATAAACTAGTTTGACGCCGTTCTGTTCTATGAGGTTGCGCCATTTCTCATCAGGCTCGCTGTCCGTGACGATTATATCAACATCCTTGATATCGCATACTTTGACAAAGGATTTCCTGTTGAACTTTGTGCTGTCAAGAACGAGCACTTTTTTGTCAGCTGAAGAATAGATGGCCTGTTTCATTTCCGAATCCTTTTCATTTGAATCGGTTATTCCCATTTTCTCATCTATTCCCTTTGCCGAACAGATTGCCATGTCAACATGATGGCATCTTATCATCTTCTCTGCTGTCGCTCCGCCCAGTGCGAATGCGCCTTCTTTGAGAGCGCCTCCGGTTGAGAGAATTGTCCAGCCTGATTTGTCGGCGAGTTCTATGAGTATTTCAACTGAGTTTGTTATAACTGTAATGTTTTTCTTATGCTTTATTTTTCTTGTGACAAAGATTGCTGTGGATGATGCATCGAGCATGATGTGATCTCCATCTTTAATCATTGCCGCTACATTTTCTGCTATGATCTGTTTCAGATCCGTATTTTCTTTTTTGCGGACATTGTATGGAAGGTCAATACTCGGTGCAACATTTGATACTGCTCCGCCATATGTTTTCTTTGCTTTTCCTTCTTTTTCAAGTTTTTCGATGTCACGTCTGATAGTCTCTTCCGTAACACCAAACTGCTTAGCCAATTCGGAAACTACAACTTTGCCCTCTATGCTCAGAGCATTAAGCATTGCATTGCGTCGTTCAATAGCTAACATTGAGTACTCCTCCCTTCTTCAGATTTTTGTGAAATTTTTTACAAAACTTTATTCCATACTTTAGGATCAGGTCCGGCAATGACTGAGCTGTCAAGGAACATTCCGTCCTTACCCGCTTCCGCTTTGGCTTTCTCAATGGATGCTGAAACAGCTGATACTTCACCTGTAATAAGAATGTAGGATTTTCCGCACATTCCTCTTGCAAGCCTTATCTCTACGAGCTGAATCTCTGCTGTCTTTGCCGCATTATCTGCAGCAACAATTGCAGCTGCAACCGAGTAAGTTTCAAGAATACCGAGTGACTTGGGGTGCTCAATAAATGTTGTTCCCCAGATTGCCCCGAATATTGAGTCATGCGGGTTGCCGAGAATAAAGCTGTCGATCAGCTGTTCGGGGAGTTGTGTTTTTGCTGCTTCAACCGAAGCCTTTACTGCCGACAACTCTCCTTCAACCAGTACAAAGTATTTGCCTGGGCAGACCGTCTCCGCCTGTATGATGTCCACTTCCGATGTTTTTACCATGATGTCGGCTGCGGTCATACCGGATGACACTGTTTTATATTCAACCAAACCAATTGCTTTTGCCATAGTATAACCTCCTATCCTTCAACAATGATAAATTTTTCTGTTATCTCACTCACGCGACCATTAATCGGTGAATGAATGTTTACGCTGAGTTTTCCTTCAGCAGCCTTTGCGAGTACCTGATACTCTTTTACTTCCTGTCCGACTTTGACATCTATAACGGCAGGAACTCCTATGTGCTGATTCAGCATCACTTTGACCCTCTTGGTCTTTATTTCATTATCTGAAATCGGAGCTGAATGATTGTACCTTTCAAGATCCAGTCTCTTGCGCAGTCTGGGCAGCGGAACCTGTTTCAGTTCTCTGTCTTTGACAGGCTTGACCGGTTCGGTGATTACAGGAGGCTTTACTCCTTCAGCCCTCAGACCTTTCTTTACGACTGCGAGAAGGTTTCTCGGGGATAATCCCTGATGGCAAGAATACATTTCACACAAACCGCAGCTTGAACAGAATGCTGAGTTCAGATACGGAAGTATGTTGTGCCAATCATGATTTGAAGCCACCTTCATGAATTCGGCAGGATCAATCGGATGTCCGAGAAGATGTCTTGGACACATGTCCGTACAGTATCTGCACTGACTGCAGGAGGCCATTGCCCTCTTCAGGTCAATCGATACTCTTGTTTGTTTTCTTTGTACGACGTAATGATCTTCCGGCAATACTATAACAGCGTTTGTTGTCTTTGTGACAACATCACTCTTCGTACCCAGATTTCCCATCATGGGTCCACCAAGCAAGTAAGCCGGTCTGTCTGTCGTCTCGCCTCCGGAAAGCGCCACCAATTCACCGATTGTCATACCGATTGGGGCGTAATATGTTCCCGGGGTTTTAACTTCGCCGGTTACTGTCACGTATTTACGCGTAACCGGTTTTCCGTTGATTGCTCTGTACAGGTTGGATACTGTTTCCACGTTGAAGACGTTTACTCCGACAGATATCGGAAGCGCACCGGGCTGGACTACCCTGCCCGTAGCTTCGTATATCAGAATAACTTCATCCCCTGCTGGATATACTTCCCTGAAAGGGCAAATTCTCATATTATCAAACGATGACATAAGAGGTTCCAAGGCCGCAATAGTTTTTTTGTATACTGCTTTAAGGCCAATGATAACCTGCTTTGCACCGACTGTTTTCGCTATTAAATTGAGTGCCTGGAGTATTTCGTAAGCTTTTCTCTCGAGAAGCTGTCTGTGCAGTCTCAGAAGCGGCTCACACTCCGCGCAGTTAAGTATTATCGTATCGGCGCGCTTGTCAAGTTTCGCATAAGACGGGAAACCTGCTCCGCCCGCACCTACGATTCCGGCATCACGCATTATTGCAGTGAGCTCTTCGTAATTCATTTGTTTAAACCTGATATTCCTATTCCTTCATCTACTATACCGACGATTGCGGCATCAATAGGTGATGTTTCCAAATTGCAGCCTATACGTGCTGCACTTCCTGTTGCAACCAGAACAAGTTCGCCGATTCCGGCCCCGATATTATCTATTGCTACTATCTTGTTTTCAGGATTGCCCATGTCTTTCAGCGGTTCAACAACCATTAGTTTGTGGCCGACAAGGTTCTGATTCTTGCGGGTTGAAACTATGCTGCATATTACTTTTCCGACTATCATAATTTAATCCTTTCAAAATTGGACTGTCCCCGTCTGCCGCAATTAAGCGGCAGACGGTTTTGAGACTCTCGAAGATTTCCTATTATTTGAGAACAGGAAGAATCTTTTCAACGTCTGAATGTGGGCGAGGAATTACATGAATTGCAATAACTTCGCCGAGTTTGCCAGCAGCTGCACCGCCGGCTTCTGTAGCTGCGTTAACCGCACCGACATCGCCTCTGACCATAACGGATACGAGTCCGCTACCGATCTTCTCTGTGCCGATGAGAGTAACATTAGCTGCTTTAACCATAGCATCAGCAGCTTCAATAGCAGCAACAAGACCTCTGGTTTCTACCATTCCGAGTGCTTCAAGTGCCATAATGTCCCTCCAAATTTAATTATATTTTTTCTTTTTTCTTTTCGATTATTTCAGAACGGGAAGAATCTTCTCCACGTCAGAATGAGGACGAGGAATTACGTGAATTGCAATTACTTCGCCGAGTTTGCCAGCAGCTTTGCCGCCTGCTTCTGTTGCTGCATTAACTGCGCCGACATCGCCTCTGACCATAACGGATACGAGTCCGCTACCGATCTTTTCTGTGCCGATAAGGGTTACGTTAGCAGCTTTTACCATTGCATCTGCTGCTTCGATTGCAGCAACAAGACCTCTGGTTTCTACCATTCCTAAAGCTTCAAGTGCCATAATGTGCCTCCATTAGATATATTTTATTTTTTCTTTTTCTTATTTGAGTTTGGGAAGAATCTTCTCAACATCAGAGTGAGGACGAGGAATTACGTGAACAGCAATTACTTCACCGAGTTTGCCGGCTTTTGCACCGCCTGCTTCCGTTGCTGCCTTAACTGCTCCGACGTCGCCTCTTACCATGACTGATACGAGTCCGCTTCCGATTTTTTCTGTTCCGATCAAAGTGACATTGGCTGCTTTAACCATTGCATCTGCAGCCTCAATTGCGGCAACAAGACCTCTGGTCTCCACCATTCCCAATGCTTCGAGTTCAACGGAACTTCTCTCGCTACTTACAGTAGCCGTGCTTACTGTTTTTTCTTTTGCCACGACAGTGTTTGATGTGCCTGTCCTTTTAGTTGCGGCCATACTGCGCCTCCATTACTTTTTCAATCGTTGAGCACTAAGGTCAACAATTCTTCTTGTTTCCTCGTGAGGATTTGCCAATACCAATTTCGCCACGGGTTTCTTTATTGCAAGCGTTGATGCATTTTCAACTGCAGCATTGACCGCTGACACGTCGCCTTCAACGATTATCGTAACCAGCCTTCCTCCAAGCTTTCTTTCCCATGTGACAAGTTCTACATTTGCAGACTTGCACATAATGTCCAGTGCGTCAAGTGCGGCTACGACTCCGGTTATTTCTATAAATCCCAATGCTTTCATAACTCACACTTTCTAGTTTTTGTCGAAGCCGTTCAGCTTGAGCATTTTCTCAGTGTCTTCTTCGACGTTCGGAATAATGTAATGAGTTACTACGCCGCTGACTCTTTTGGCTGCTTCCAGACCTGCGTCCACTGCAGCCTTTACATCATCGACATCGCCGCGGAACTTGACGGCAACCAGGAGAGGTACCGGCAATTTGTCAGCATTGGCCGGTTTATTCTTATCAAAATTTTCAACTGTGACATTTGCTGCCTTGCAACCTGCATCGCAAGCCGCAAATGCTGCAACCAGCCCATATAACTCAATGATTCCAACAGCTTTTCCCATTTTTTACTCCGCTCACTGTTTCCTATGATTTTTTAGTCTTATTGATTTGCCATTACAGCAATCTTGAGACCTTCCTGTCTTACGTTTGTTTCAAATGCTTCCTGAATTCTGCTGAGCGGGAACTTGTGTGTGATGAGTTCCGTTACCGGAAGTCCTATTCCCTTTGCTCTCTTGAGAAAGTCAAATGTTGTTGCATAATCCCTCAGTGTATATACCCATGATCCGACCATTGTCAGCTCTTTTGAGCAGATATCAAAGTGAGGATTGATTGTTGCGTCTCCGCCGTTGATGAAGAATCCGAGTTCACAGAGTCCTCCGCCGTTACGGATGAACTTGTAGATGTTTGCATGACCAGCTGGTGATCCTGTGCACTGGAATCCGAAATCGGCAAGATGTCCGCCGAATGCATTCTGAACGCCTTTTGTCAGTTCTTCAATTCCCTTGAAATCCTTGAAGTTGACTGTTGCTTCAGCGCCCATTCTCTTTGAGAACTCAAGTCTCTGAGCATTTCCGTCTACAGTAACAATGTGTTCTACGCCGAGTGTTCTGAGCACTGCCACGCAGAGAAGACCGATCGGTCCGCATCCCTGGACAACTACTCTTGAGTTGAATCTCAGTATGTTTGTTGTTTTTGCTCTTTCAACTGCATGAACCAGAACTGCGCTTGGCTCTATAAGTATTCTTGAATCGAGATCAAGATCGCTTACGTTGAAGAATGTTGAACCTGCATTTCCCTTAATCAGAATGTAATCTGAAAACCAGCCCTTTAAGTGGTTTGTCGGATCATTGTCGGGAAGCAGTCCGTAAACGTCTGCGCCTCCGACATTCTGTTTGTTCAGGTCATACATTGTAATGTCAGGATTGTCCTTGAAAATCATACATGTAACGATCTTGTCGCCTACACCTATCGGTTTTCCGGCACTGTCCTTCTTTACGTTCTTTCCTACTTTTACTATCTCACCTGTTCCTTCATGTCCGAGTGCAACAGGTATCAATCCAAATGGATCTTTGCGGAATTCATGAGCATCTGTTCCGCAGATTCCGCATCCTTCAACTCTGACGAGAATATCGTCATCGCCTACTTCAGGAATCGGAAACTCTTTGACT
The DNA here is from genome assembly GCA_902791785.1 of uncultured Ruminococcus sp. Lineage (GTDB taxonomy): Bacteria > Bacillota > Clostridia > Oscillospirales > CAG-272 > CAG-841. The sequence continues at coordinate 11,573 of CADAXH010000015.1, forward strand.
TCCATCTTTTCAATTGCTGTCAGCATTCCCACTTTGGCAGTCTTGGGAACACCTGCCTGGCTGGCTGATGAAGAAGATGTATTCATACCCGCAAGTACTTTTTTGACTATCTCTTCAATATTTGCAGCATTGATATCCATAAGCTATACGCTTCCTTTCTCAAATATTTTGCGGCCATATTCAGCCAGACCTGTGTCCTGGACTTCGGTTCCGCCCGAAACCCCAAGACCTCCGATGATCTCGCCTTTAGTATTTTTTAACGGCTCACCGCCACCGAATATTACTATTTTTCCATCGTTTGTGAACTGAATCCCGTACAGAGAACCTCCCGGTTTTGCCAACTGGCTTAGTTCCTTTGTGGTCATTTTCAGTGCAACTGATGTGTAAGCTTTATTTAATGCTATGTCGTAACTTGCGATGAATGAGTTGTCTGAGCACTCAACGAGAACGGGATTGCCTCCCCTGTTAGTCACAGCAACAACTGCATTAACACCAATTTCCTTTGCCCTTTCACGGACTTTGCGACTAAGCATCTGAGCAGCAGCAAGCGTCATGTCTTCAGTCGGTCTCAGATATTCCTTAAGAACATTGTTGACGACTTTATCAATCAGCTGCTCGTTCATATTATTTACCCAGCTGAGCTAATACTCTCTTTGTTATTTCTGAAACAAGAGCCTCTTCTTCCATTGAAGCGCCTGTCGGATTTGCTGTTCTTGATGAACCGCCGCAGTTTCCTGTGCATGTTCCGCAGTTGTGGCAGCTCGGTTTGCCTTCCTTGAGGTTCGGGCAGAGGTTAGCGGGGTGTTTGCCCTTCATGCCGAATTTTCTTCTGATTTCATAGAGCTGTTCAACCTGTTCAGGTGTGAATTCCTTCGGTCCTCCGAGAACTCTTGACTGATAAAGAAGTCTTGCATAGAATTCAACTGATTCCATCTTCATGTATGCAGCCATAAGAGAGTCGGAATAGGTGAGCGCACCGTGATTCTCAAGAAGAACTGCATCGAAATAAGGAAGATACTCTTCTACTGCATCCGGAATTTCTTCTGTTGAAGGGCAACCGTATTTTGCTATCGGAACACATCCGAGTGCAATTACTGCTTCAGGCATGATCGGCTGTGTGAGCGGGATGCCTGCAATTGCAAAGCTTGTGGCATAGAGAGGATGTGCGTGAACAACACTCTGTACATCAGGTCTCTTCTGATAAACTCTCATGTGCATTTTGATTTCAGAAGATGGTTTGAAAGCTCCGTTAGCCTGAAGAACCTTGCCGTTTTCATCTACTTTGCAGATATATTCCGGTGTCATAAAGCCCTTTGAGACACCGGTAGGTGTGCATAAAAACTCATGATCATTGAGTTTTACTGAAATGTTTCCGTCATTGGCAGCAACCATTCCGCGGTTGTAAATTCTTCTGCCTACGTCACAAATCTGTTTTTTGATTTCATACTCATTTACGTTAGACATATTAAGTATCTCCTTATTTATACTGATTTTTTATTTTTCGATTACAGGATCCCCTTTTTCGTCAATCCAGCCGAGGTATTTTTCAAGATCTGCAACACCTTCGCGGGTGATTGAATTAACTTTGAATACTCTTTTGCAACCGGCGAGAGCAAGCCACTCTTCAGCCTTGCGGGGATCGGCAAGGTCGATTTTTGTAACAATACCGATTACATCTCTGTTAACCATTCCGGCCATATTGGGCGAATAGACTGAAAACCAGTCATCCGCAGCAAGAAGCAGGGCTACAACATCAGCTTCATAAGCATACAGTCCAAGTGCACTGCTCAGGTTTCTGTTTTCCACATACTCTCCGGGAGTGTCAATAATCTTGTCTTTCCAATCTATGTATTGAGTTTTGTGATACTCAATCTTCTGATTGGTCAATGCCTGTTTCAACGTTGTCTTTCCCACACCGCTTCGGCCGAGGAATATTATTTTTTTCATGTTTTTGTCACTTCGCAGACAGCAAAGCCCAAAACTTCTTTACAATAATTGTTGACTGCCCTCAGTGAAGATTCAACTTCTGAAACAGTTCCTGTTATAATAACCGTTCCGCTGAATCTGTCGACAAATCCGAGCTGCGCTGCACTGGCTTTTATACACAGGTCAGCAGCTATGATTGCCGTTTCACTCGGACAAATTGTAATGATTCCAATTGCTGTGGCACTGTAATCCACCGATGGATCCAGGCCAAGTTTTCTGTAGAGGAGTCTGTCCGGATTTGCGATGATGTGAGAGATGGTAATCTGCTTTCCCGGAACACCTTCCTGGATAATTCGCATTTTGCCTTCTTTGTCAAATTTATCTAGTATATCCAAAACTAACCTCCTATCTGGCCTCTCAGGCCCTCGGATTTTACTATTTCAAGCAATCTGTTCATGTGTTCTTTTGACGGCGGCTCAATATGAGACAGTGAATATTCCCTTCCAAGACCCTGGTACTTGTCAGAGCCAAGTCTGTGGTAAGGAAGAATATGCATTTCCTCCACCGTTCCGAGAGATTTTGCAAATCTTGCAATATCCCGTATTTCTTCTGGTGAATCATTGAATGTCGGAATCACCGGAGTTCGGATTATCAGTTTTTTTGCATCCCTGGCTATCTTCTTTGCATTTTCCAGGATAAGCTCATTCGGCTGCGTCGTGAAAGCTTTGTGCTTTTCGCTGTTCATGTGCTTTATATCCATCAGATACAAATCAAGATACGGAAGGTATCTCTGAATGATCTCGTACCTGGCAAACCCGGTTGATTCCATTGCGGTATTAATACCGGATTCCTTTGCAGCCCTGAGCAGAGCCGGTGCAAATTCAGGCTGGGCCAGTGATTCTCCGCCTGAGAGCGTCATTCCGCCTCCCGATCTGTCGTAATAGACTCTGTCCCTTTCGACTTCCTCCATTACTTCAGCAACAGTCACATCGCGGCCGACGGTCTTCGTTTTTCCGCCCATTGTCATTTGCTGAATGTCATATTGCTGAGACTCGGGATTGCAGCACCATCTGCATCTCAGGTAACAGCCTTTCAGGAAAACTATTGTTCTGATTCCCGGACCATCATGGACAGAAAAGCGCTGAATATCAAATATTCTGCCTTTTGTGTTCAGATATTCCTCCATCAGAAGCCTCCTTGTTCCGTACGTTTGATAATGTCGTCCTGGAGTGCTCTTGAAAGTGTCGTGAACAGAGCGCTGTATCCGGCAACTCTTACAACGAGTGAGCGGTATTTGTCAGGATTCTTCTGTGCATCTCTCAGTGTTTCTCTTGAAACGACATTGAACTGCATGTGCGATCCCTTTTTGTCAAAGTATCCTCTGACGAGTGAAACAAAGTTTTCAAGTCCCTGCTGTCCGGCAAGCGCCGTCGGATGGAATTTCATGTTGAACAGTGTTCCGTTTGATGCTATGAAGTGGTCAAGACAGGAAACTGAGTTTGCAGCTGCCGTCGGTCCCTTCACGTCTCTTCCGGCTGCCGGGCTTACGCCGTCTGCAACAGGAGTGAATGAAAGTCTTCCGTCGGGAGTGCTTCCCGTCTGTCCTCCGAGCAGTACGTTCGCAGATACCGGATAAAGACCGGCCTGGAACATTCCGCCTCTCGGATTCCTGTATGTCTCCATCGGCCTTGTGTAGCAGTATGTTACATCTCTTGCAAACTGATCGACTTCGCTGATGTCGTTTCCGAACTTCGGAAGCGCTTCGATGTCCTCTCTCAGTTTTCTGTATTTAGCCTTGTCGGAATCAGAACATCTGTTCTTCCTTATTTCGGTGAATATCTTTGCCACGTCGCTTTCGGAAATTGTCTTTCCTCCGGCAATCACTTCTTTTACAGCTTCTTTTGTCAGCTTCTCTGCAAAGTGTGCATCCATGTCTTCGCCGTAGTTGTTGTCCATTGCCTCTTTGAAATCAGCCAGTGAATACTTGTGCTGGTCAAATACGAGCGTCTTAACTGCCCACATTGAGTCTGCCATGTTGGCAACACCGAATCCCTGAGGACCGGAGAAGTTGTATTTTGCTCCGCCTTCCTGAATGCTTCTGCCTTTTGCAATGCAGTCGTCAACCATGCACGATTCAAACGGAAGAGGACATCTCTCTGCGTGAGCAACATCGATAGCATTGATTGCGTTTACAAGCAGCTTAATGAAATATTCAATCTGTGTCTTGTAAGCTCCATAGAATTCTTCAAATGAAGTCATCTTTGTGACGTCGCCGGTCCTGGGTCCTATCTGAACGCCTTTGTCAACTCCGTTTGAGAAAACGAGTTCCAGCGGTCTGCACATATTGAAGAATGCCGCATCATGCCATCCGTCAGTCTTTCCTGAAGTCTGCGGTTCAACGCATCCTATAATGTTGTAGTTTCTTGCTTCCTTTATTGTGAGTCCCCTGCTCAGAAGCTGAGGAATAATAACTTCGTCATTGTAATATGCCGGGAATCCGATTCCTGTCCTTGTCAGCTCGGCTGCTCTCAGGAGCAGTGAGTGAGGTGATCCGTTCCAAACTCTTATTGAGAATGATGGCTGCGGCAGGAAAACATGTTCCGTAGCCGTAATGCACATGAATGACAAATCATTTGTTGCGTCTATACCCTCTTCGTCCTGTCCGCCGACTATGAGGTTCTGGAACAGGCTGTATCCTGCAAATCCTTCTGCGCTGACTGCATCCCTGCATTTGTTGAGATCATTCAGTTTAACCCAAATGCAGTCAAGAAGTTCCTGTGCGGATTCCCTTGTAATCTTTCCGGAGTCCAGGTCTGCCTTGTAATACGGGTACATGTACTGATCGAATCTTCCGGGTGAAATTGAGTGTCCGCTCGATTCCATCTGCAGAAGCATCTGTACAAACCAGAAACTCTGGAGTGCCTCTTTGAATGATGTAGCGCCATGTTCGGGAACATAATCACAGATTCTGGATATATCTTCAAGTTCTGCTCTTCTCTTCATGTCAGAACAGTTCTTGGCTTCTGAAGCCGCAAGTGAAGAATATCTTTTTGCATATTTGATTACCGATTCACAACTCAAAATCACTGCGTCGAGGAAATGTACTCTCTTGTTGTAGTCTGCATCGCCAACATCGAGTTTTGATCTTGCCTCTTTCGCTTCCTTTATAATGCCCAGATATCCGTCTTTGAGCACCTTGGCATAATTGACGGTAATGTGTCCTACACCGTTGAAGAAGTAGTTGCCCGGAGTATACATATTGTGCTGGAACGCCTCATATGCTTCAGGCGTCATGTATGAAGTTGCGAGTTCGCTTGTCGTTTTGCCCTTCCAGTATTTGTATACTTCATGGAGAGTCTTCTTGGTTTCATCTGCGATATAGAACGGGTCTGCAATTCTGGTTGCAACAGTTTCAAATTCCGATTCAAGCCACTCAAAGGAATATTCCGGGAACACCTGGCAGCCTCTCGGCGCCTTTGTGGCAGATCCCACAATGAGTTCTTTGTCTCTGATTGTAATCGGAATGTTTTCAAGAATATGCGCAAATGCCTTTGCTCTTCTTGTGATGATAGGTTCCCCTTCGGTTTCTTTATACGATTCTGTCAGGAGAACTGCTCTGTCGGCTTCTATTTCGGGCATTTTGCGGTACAGATCTTCTACCAGAGCGGTTATTCTTTCACTCTTTGCGATCTTGTCCGTGTAGAAAGTTTTCAAGATTATTTTCCTCTCATTCCTTGGTATTTAAGCCGGTTTCCGATGCTGAAACAGGCATGATTTTGAGAAGTACCGGTTATACTTCGACCATAGAATATCACAAATGTTGTTTTTTGTCAACATTATTTCCAAAAATTTCAACATAATTTTATCATAAAACAACATATTTCAACCAAATTTTCAGAAAATACATGTTGTTTTTGTTGTTTTTATTATCAAAAACAACATTTTTATTCAATCATATCATTTTTCAAGTTGCATTATAGTTGATTATTACACCATTTTTTGTTGCATTTTGTTGTTTTAATGTTGCTTTGTGTTGTTTTATGTGTTGTTTTTGTTTGCTCAAAATCCAACACAATCTGCCAAACAATAACCAAAACACTTCGGTGATCAAAATGCACATATTCAATAATGAAAGATAAATTTAATTTTGTAATACTATACAATTAATGCTTGCTTTATTTCTTTTTTTCACTATAATTAATAAATATATTCAGAGAGGGGGGATTTGGCATGCCAAGCATATATGACGGGATTACGTCTGAAGTCGCAATTATAATCATTACCGTTGCGATAATGCTCTTCAGCGGTTTTGCTGTGACTAGACTTACCAAGCTGCTTCATCTCCCGAATGTGACAGGATATATTGTTGCAGGAATCCTGATCGGACCGTTCTGTCTGAAACTCGCCCACCCTGCCGTGATTGAGGGTATGGACTTTCTTGCAGACATAGCACTGGCATTCATCGCATTCAGTACCGGTGAATTCTTCCGTTTTGACAAATTGAAAAAGAACGGACCCAAAGTGCTTGTGATTACATTGTTTGAATCACTTCTTGCATCCGTTCTTGTTTTTGTCGTCACATTTTTCATTTTCCATCTCAGCCTCGAGTTCTCCATTGTGATTGCTGCACTCGCTGCGGCAACTGCGCCTGCTTCAACCGTCATGACCATTAGGCAGACAAACTCCAAGGGCGATTTTGTCGACACCCTGCTTCAGGTAGTTGCCATAGACGATGTTGTCGGACTCGTTGCGTACAGCATTGCAATTTCTGTGGCACTGGCAAAGACTTCCGATTCATTCAATTTTGTGAACGTAATAAAGCCCATAGGATTAAATATCGTATGCCTTGCACTCGGCGGACTGCTCGGATGGATTCTGAAACTTCTGATATCCTCAAAACGATCAACCGACAACAGACTCATAATAGCAATCGCCATGCTGTTCACTTTCTGCGGAATATGCACATTGCTTGACACTTCTCCGCTTCTCGGGTGCATGGCGATGGGAACAATTTACATCAATACGTCTAAAGACGATAAATTATTTAAACAACTGAACTACTTCAGCCCTCCCATACTGCTTTTGTTCTTCGTGAGATCAGGAGCAAATTTCAATCTGGGCGCTCTATTCAATTCTTCAGTAAGCATCGGAACAACTCCTTTGATAGTAATCGGCATTGTGTACTTTGTCGTCAGAATTGCAGGTAAATACCTCGGAGCCTTTTCAGGATCCGCACTCGTCAAAAAGGACAGGAAAATACGGAATTATCTTGGATTTGCACTTGTTCCGCAGGCGGGAGTCGCAATAGGACTTGCAGCACTTGGAGCAAGAACCCTTGGCGGAAGCATGGGGGATGCTCTTGAAACCATTATCCTGGCATCGAGCGTACTGTACGAACTTATAGGTCCGGCATGCGGCAAATTTGCATTGTACAAATCCGGTTCGTATTCGGAAAACATTGACGACATTGTTCCGGTTGCGGATGAAACCAAAAAACAAAAGACTCAAGTTGAGATTCTGATAGATCAGATTCAGGAAATTCAGAAAAAACTGCCTGAACATCCGCAGACGAGTTCTGAGGAAGAACAGGCATTCAACGAAGCAGCTGAAGAACAGTATGAGAACTTCAACTACAGAAGAAAAAGACATTTCGGGAGGAAATAGCAATTATGGTAGATCCTATAGTTTCATTATTGAAAATAGATAACAGCCTGACCATTTACGCAGTACTTGTGAGACTTGCACTCGCACTGATAATAGGAGCATTGGTTGGATGTGAAAGAGCTAGAAAACGTCATTCAGCAGGTCTGAGAACATTTCTGCTTGTGACTTTTTCGGGAACAGTGGCAATGATCATAGATCTTTTCCTCATGGAAAAAAATGTGACCAATCTTCCTATTCTGTCAGCTGTTGCAGTTATTTCGTCTGCGCTGCTCAGCGGCAATTCAATTCTTTACAGTTCAAGGAACCAGATTAAGGGACTCACAACATCTGCAGGTCTTTGGGTATGCAGTCTCATTGGTGTTCTCTGCGGAACCGGTCTTTATACCATTACGGTGATCTGCACTGTAATCCTTTATGTGGTACTTGCTGCGATACCGAAAGCAGAAAAATACCTGAAAGACAGATCCAACCACTTTGAAGTTCATCTGGAACTGAAGAATAAATCCAACCTTCAGGACTTTGTTTCAACTATAAGGAATCTCGGACTGAGAATCGACGACATAGAATCCAACCCCGCATATGTGGGTTCAGGACTCAGCGTTTATTCTGTCACAATCACAATCAGCAGCAAAGAGCTCAAAAAATATAAGACACATGAAGAAATTATAGAAGCTCTGAGAACAATTGAATATGTCAGCCACATTGAGGAAATGACTTGATTTGATGCAAAAATATACGGCATTCGCACGGATGCCGTATACTTTTGCAATTTTCTATTTGAATTATTTTCCAAGTTGACCTGATATCTTGTTTTTTCCTTTTCCCATTCCTTCAACTGGAACAAAAATCTTCAACTCATTCTCCATCTTTTTTATGTACGAAGTTGCTGTAACTTCAGAACATCCCAGAATTTCGACAATACGAGAATTACCAAAAACTTCTGTTCCTATCATCTCACATATTTTTAAAATGTTTTGTTTAATTTTGTTTGAATACTTTGAATCCATAATTTTCAGTTTAAAATCTTTGGTTTCGTTCTCAATCCAAACTTTTTTCTTTGGTTTGGTTCCATTTTTTATGATTGCCGGGAATAACCGTGACTTCAAAGTCATGAGTAGTTCACTCATTTGCCAGCTTAAAATCTTGTTTCTCAACTCCAAAACAGGGAGAACGATTGAATATGCCAGACACATTGAGAAAATGACTTGATTTGATGCAAAAGTATACGGCATCCGCACGGATTCCGTTATACTTTTGCAATTTTCTATTTGAAGTATTTGACTGCAGATTCGAACATTTTAATGTCGTAATTGCCTTCAACATTCTTATATAACCCTTTTCCGATTCTCTCTGAATGGCCCATCTTTCCAAAGACTCTTCCGTCTTTTGACGTGATTCCTTCAATGGCCATAAATGATCCGTTCGGATTAAAGTGAATGTCATATGTCGCCTCATCATTGAAGTCAACATACTGTGTTGCTATTTGTCCGTTAATCTTCAGATCTCTGTAGAGTTCTTCTGAACAGACAAATCTTCCTTCACCATGAGAAATCGGCACGTTGTACACTTCGCCAGGTTTTGTCATAGATAGCCATGGAGACATGGATGAAGCTATTCTTGTTCTGACAATTCTGGACTGATGTCTTCCTATTATGTTATAGGTCAGAGTAGGACAGGTTTCATCTGCATCAATAATCTTTCCGTAAGGTACCAAACCCAGTTTAATCAATGCCTGGAATCCGTTGCAGACACCGGCCATAAGTCCGCCTTCGTCAAGAAGTCTCATCGTTACCTCTTTGACTTCAGGAGCTCGGAAAAATGAGCATATGAACTTGCCTGAACCGTCGGGTTCGTCTCCGCCCGAGAAGCCGCCCGGAATAAATATAATCTGTGATTCTTTTACAATATTAGAGAATTCGTCCGCAGATTTCTTGATGTCGTCAGCGGTTAGATTCTTTATGACATAAATGACCGGTTCAGCCCCAGCCCTTTCAAAAGCTCTTGCAGTGTCATATTCGCAGTTTGTTCCCGGGAATGCCGGAATTACAACCTTTGGAACAGTCCTTTTAACCACCGGAGCTGACACGCGGGTTGTAGTTGACGTAACTGTTTCCGGTTTATCAAAATCATTTTTCAGATTGCATGCATAAACAGGTTCAAGTTTGTCTTCCCATGTGCTTTGAATGCTGTCCAGCGAGACTGCAAAGTCCTTATATGCAATTTTGTTTTCGCATGTTGTTCTGCCTATAAGAAGGCCTTCGCTCAACTGTTCTCTGCTTTCAACAAGAATTGCGCCGCATCCTGATTCAAACAGGCTCTTTTCATCCAGTCCGTTTTCAAATGAGAATCCTATTCCGTTTCCGAAAGACATCTTCATCACAGCTTCTGCAATTCCGCCTCTTGTCACAGCATAACCCGAAACAGCTTTCTTGCTCCTGAACAGTTCATTCACCTTTTTGTATATGGAAATCAGGCTGGCTGAATCAGGAAGGCCGTTTTCATTTACGTCAGGTTTGAATATGTAAACATAATTACCTGAACTCTTGAATTCATTTGTTATAATGAATTCTGTCTTTGACTGTGTCACAGCGAAAGAAATGAGAGTGGGAGGAACATGAATGTCTTCAAAGCTGCCGCTCATTGAATCTTTTCCGCCTATTGCAGCAACCTTGAAATCAAGCTGCGCCATGAGAGCTCCGAGAACTGCCTCAAGAGGCTGTCCCCATCTCTCGCCGTCATTGCCCGGCTTTTTGAAATATTCCTGGAATGACAGATAAATGTCCTTGTATTCTGCGCCTGCAGACACAAGTTTGCTCAACGATTCAACAACTGCCATATAGGCTCCGCTGAATGGATCCTTTTCACTCAGTTTGACATCAAACCCCCATGACATGATGGAACAATCATCGGTTTCTCCGTGAATTACGGGGAGTTTCTGAACCATAGTCTGAGAAGGGGTTAGCTGATACTTTCCGCCAAACGGCATGACAACTGTTCCGGCACCTATTGTCGAGTCGAATCTTTCTGCCAAGCCCCTCTTTGAACAAATGTTGAGATCAGAAGCAAGACTCTTCAGATCTTTTTCAAAATCTCCCGATACTGCATTTTCCACAAGGGCAGATTTTTGAGTTTTGATGCTGATGTGTTTTTCCGCACCATTGGAATTCAGAAAGTCTCTTGAAATGTCTACAATACGCTTTCCTCTCCAGCTCATTATAAGTCTGTTCGTGTCAGTTACTTTTGCAATAACGGTAGCTTCAATATTTTCTTCTGAAGCAAGCTTCAAAAATTCATCTGCATGGCGCTTTTCGACAACAACTGCCATTCTCTCCTGAGATTCGCTTATTGCAAGTTCAGTTCCGTCAAGGCCTGCATATTTCTTAGGCACTCTGTCGAGTTCTATGTCAAGTCCGTCAGCAAGTTCGCCTACGGCCACAGAAACGCCGCCTGCACCGAAGTCATTGCATCTTTTTATAAGGACAGAGGCTTTCGGATTTCTGAAAAATCTCTGCAGTTTTCTCTCTTCAGGTGCATTTCCCTTCTGGACTTCTGCACCGCATGTTGCAAGTGAGCTTAAATTGTGCGACTTTGAACTGCCGGTCGCACCTCCGCAGCCGTCTCTTCCGGTTCTTCCGCCTATCAGTATGACGACATCCCCGTCTTCCGGCCTTTCTCTTCTCACATTCTTTTCAGGTGCAGCCGCTATAACCGCGCCGACTTCCATGTGTTTTGCTACGTATCCGGGATCATATATTTCGTCAACAATACCGGTTGCCAGTCCGATCTGGTTTCCGTACGAAGAATAACCTGCAGCTGCAGTTGTAACTATCTTCTTCTGAGGAAGTTTTCCTTTGATTGTCTCTGAAACCGGTTTGAGCGGGTCGCCTGCACCAGTCAGTCTCATCGCACCATAGACATATGCTCTTCCGGAAAGTGGATCTCTTATTGCTCCTCCGATACATGTAGCAGCGCCGCCAAATGGTTCAATTTCCGTCGGGTGATTGTGTGTCTCGTTTTTGAAAAGCAGAAGCCATGGTTCCTTTTTTCCGTCTATAACAACTTCCGTTTTCACGGTGCACGCATTGATTTCTTCGCTCTCGTCGAGTTTTTTCAGTTCACCGTTCTTTTTGAGATATTTTGCTCCTATTGTGCCTATATCCATAAGGCAAACAGGTTTTGTTCTGTTTAATTCTTTGCGGATTCCGAGATATCTGTCATATGCTTTTTTAACTTTTTCGTCTTCAAAAGATATGTCGTCAATAATTGTACCGAAAGTAGTATGTCTGCAGTGATCTGACCAGTAAGTGTCTATCATTCTTATCTCGGTCATTGTAGGATCTCTGTTTTCTTTTGAGAAATAGTCTACACAGAACTTCAAATCCGCTTCATCCATCGCAAGACCATACTTGCCGATGAATTCTCCGATTTCTTTTCCTTTGAGATTTCTGAAGCCGTCGAGAACCCTGACATCTTCCGGATATGGATAATCAACAATAAGTGTTTCAGGCATTTCCAATGAAGCTTCTCTGGACTCAACAGGGTTAATAAGGTATTTCTTGATAGAATTCATCTGCTCTTCGGAAATGTTTCCGTAAAAAGCATATATTCTGGCTGATCTGATGACCGGTCTTTCTCCCATTGACATAATCTGGACACACTGTTCGGCTGAATCAGCCCTCGCATCAAACTGCCCCGGCAGATATTCAACAGCAAAATATTTTGCATTTGCCAGATCAATTTCCGGTGTTGCTATGTCGCACTGAGGCTCTGAAAAAACAGTTTTTACAGCTTCGTCAAATACTTCTTTGGAAATATTCTCAACATCATATCTGTTGATGATCCTGGCATCGCTCAGCTTGTCAATGCCAAGGAAGGAGCGCAAATCTGCAGCGAGAGCTTTTGCTTCCGTTGCCAGTTCTTTTCTCTTTTCAACAAAAATTCTGTAAATCATTTTTTATCATCAAGAGCATTGAGAGCCCTTGCTCCTATATCTGTTCTCATGTATGCGTTTCTGAACGAAATTCTCTTTGCATACTCGTAAGATTTTTTTACTGCCGATCTGAGATCGTCTGCAACTGTAGTTACACCAAGAACTCTGCCGCCGTTCGTCACAAGTTCACCGCAGGATGAAGCAACTCCGGCAAAATACACATTGTCCTTAATGTCTTCAGGAACAAAAATTGTAAAGCCTTTCTCATATTTGACCGGATATCCTTTGGATGCCATAACAACACAGCAGGCAGACTTGTCCGAGAATTTTACTTCCGTCTTGTCCAGTGTTCCGTTTGTTGTAGCCAACATTATTTCAAGAAGGTCACTTTCAAGAAGCGGAAGGACAACCTGCGTCTCAGGATCACCAAATCTGCAGTTGTATTCAATCACTTTAGGACCGTCTTTTGTGATCATCAAGCCAAAGTACAGACAGCCCCTGAAAGGACGTCCTTCTTTTTTCATGGCTTCAACTGTAGGCTTGAAAATCTTTTCTTCGCATTCTTTCTGTACTTCAGGTGTGTAGAACGGGTTTGGAGCAATTGTGCCCATGCCTCCGGTATTGTTTCCTTTGTCTCCGTCTTTTGCCCTCTTGTGATCCATTGAAGATACCATTGGAACAACAGTGTTTCCGTCACAGAACGACAGAACAGACACTTCGGGTCCTTCAAGGAATTCTTCTATAACTATTCTGCTTCCTGATTGTCCGAACACCATCGTCTCCATGAATGAACCTATCGTATCTTTTGCGACAATGGCATTCTCTGCTATTACAACACCTTTTCCCAAAGCAAGTCCGTCTGCTTTGATTACAAGCGGATACGATGCTTTTTTTACATAATCATAGGCTTTTTTCGGGCTGTCAAACACTTCATATTCTGCTGTTGGTATTCCATATTTCTTCATGAGGTTCTTAGCAAAGATTTTGCTTGACTCAATTTCTGCAGCCTTGGCTGTGGGCCCGAAACAAGGAACGCCGATCTCATTCAGTCTGTCGACACATCCGAGAGCAAGCGGATCATCCTGAGCAACAACAGCGTATTCTATTCTGTTTTCTTTGGCAAAAGCAACTATTCCGTCTATGTCTTTTGCACCAATGTTTACGCAAGTAGCCTCTTCAGCCATTCCGGCATTTCCCGGAAGACAGAAAAACTCATGATTCCCTTTGCTCTGTCTGAGCTTTTTTAATATTGCATGTTCGCGGCCGCCACCGCCTATTATCATTATTCTCATTTGCTTTTTTTCTCCAATTTTTCAGTCAAGTATTAGTGATGGAAGAGTCTTGTACCTGTGAATGCCATGACCATTCCGTATTCATTTGCTCTTTCTATTACAACATCGTCTCTTATTGAGCCGCCGGGTTCAGCAATAAAGGATACCCCGCTCTTTTTCGCTCTCTTTATGTTGTCATCAAACGGGAAGAATGCATCAGAACCCAAAGAGATACCCGACAGTGATGAAAGATATTCTTCTTTGTCTTTTTCTGTGAGTCTTTCTGGCTGTTTTGTGAAATATTTCTGCCAGATTCCGTCAGCGCATACGTCTTCTTCGTTTCCGTTTATGTATCCGTCTATTACATTGTCTCTTTCAGCTCTCTTCATTTCATCGCGGAAAGGAAGAGCCATAACCTTAGGACTTCTTCTCAGGTTCCAGGTATCTGCTTTGCTTCCTGCAAGTCTTGTGCAGTGAATTCTTGACTGCTGACCTGCTCCTACTCCTATAGTCTGACCGTCAAATGCATAGCAAACTGAATTTGACTGTGTATATTTGAGAGTTATAAGGGAAATAATGAGATCATTGACTGCTTCCTGTGTAAGAACCTTGTTGTCGGTAACTATATTTTCAAGAAGTGATTTGTCAATCTTTATATTGTTTCTTCCCTGTTCGAATGTGATTCCGAATACCTGTTTTTTCTCCTGGAGCTGAGGAACATATGAAGGATCTATTTTGACAACATTGTATGTTCCTTTTCTTTTTGTTTTGAGTATTTCAAGAGCTTCTTTTGAAAAACCGGGTGCTATGACTCCGTCAGATACTTCTCTCTGGATGAGCTTTGCGGTTGTTTCATCACATATACCTGACAATGCAATCCAGTCACCATATGAAGACATTCTGTCAGTTCCTCTGGCTCTCGCATATGCACATGCAAGAGGTGAGTCATCCAACCCCTCTATGTCGTCAACAAAGCATGCTTTTTTGAGATCTGCGCTGAGCTGTTTTCCGAGAGCAGCTGAAGTCGGACTAACGTGCTTAAACGATGTTGCGCACTCTTCACCGGTCGCTTCCTTCAGTTCTTTGACAAGCTGCCAGCTGTTAAATGCGTCCAGGAAGTTTATGTATCCCGGTCTGCCATTGAGTATTTCAACCGGAAGTTCACTTCCGTCTTCCATGTATATTCTTGATGGCTTCTGATTCGGATTGCATCCGTATTTCAGTTCAAACTCTTTCATATTGCTCAATCTCCTTTGTTTTTGTTGTAAATAATCTCTTTTGAAGACTTATCTTCAAGTGAATAGTATCTTACACAGAGAGAAATTTTGTTTTCGTTGTCAAGCGAACTCCAGATCTGCTCTGCAAATTCTTTCATATCTTCAGGTATTTCAACCCTTTCACACTCACCGAAGAAAGTTGGAAGCGGTTGGCCGTCGCCCTGATATGTGTGAATGAAATGTCCAAGTCCCTTTATGCATGGATAAGAATATGTGAATCTCTGACAGTCTGTTCCGTCTTTGTCTATGCTCTTGCATATGTTCATTTTGTATGTGTATTTGTCATCAAGATTCATTATTGCACTTATTCTGGGAGTAAAGTTTGGTGCGTCAGGTTCAAATGTTCTTGTGTCAAGTGCCTCTTCGAAAGTTTTCCCTTCTTTCACGAAATCGTAGATTGTATCAGTCTGATCTCCGTTTGTAACAATTACCTTGTTTCCGATTTCTCTGATTGGAGAATAGATGATAAGAGAAGGATCATCCACCTTAGATGGATCAAAAGGATAAATAGTAACGTTTTTTCCTTCGTTTACAAACACTCTGTTTCTGCTGTTGGAGCTTCTGCCCATAATGAAATATGCGAAAACGGCATATTTGCCACTTGGTGATGTACCTACAACTATTCCTCTTCCAACGTATGAATTACCTTTTACTCTGTCGGCAAATGACTTGATTTCATAACAATCCATATTATTTTCTCGCTTTCTCTATTTCTTGACAAATCTTTTCTGTTGCCTTCGGAAGGATTATCCATTCAGCTTCTTCCATTACTCTCTTCTGAAGAGTTTCGGGAGTGTCGCCATCTTTGATTTCGACGGCTTTTTGCATTATGATCCTTCCTCCGTCCGGTATCTCGTTGACAAAGTGAACAGTTGCACCTGTTACTTTGACACCATATTTCAGTGCTTCTTCATGAACTCTCAGTCCATAGAAACCCTTTCCGCAGAATGACGGAATAAGCGACGGATGAACATTAATAATCCTGTCTTCGTGATTCTTTGTGAAATTTTGTGAGAGGATTGACATGAACCCCGCAAGAACAATAAGGTCTATGTTGTTCTCTTTCAGAGCTCTCTCAATTCTGTTTTCAAATTCTTCAGGTCCAAGTTCTTTTCTTGAACAAACAACCGTCTTAATACCGGCTTTTTCAGCTCTCTTCAGCGCATAGGCATCCGGATTGGATGAAACAACAAGAGAAATTTCGCCGCTCTTAATTATTCCGCTGTTCTGGGCATCTATTAGAGCCTGCAGATTCGTTCCTCCGCCTGAAACAAAAACGGCAATCTTTACTTTCAGCATATCTGTACCTTGTCTTCCGATTCTGTTATTTCACCAATTATGTATGCTTTTTCACCATTGGCATTGAGAATCTCTACAGCCTTGTCTGCATCTTCCTTGCTGACCACTATGTCCATTCCGACTCCCATGTTGAATGTGTTGAACATATCTCTTTCGTCAATCTTTCCATCTTTCTGGATGAGGTTAAATATCGGGAGAACATTGACAGATTTTTTCTCTATTCTGGCACACAATCCCTCGGGGACTGATCTCGGAATGTTTTCGTAAAATCCTCCGCCTGTAATATGTGAAATACCTTTTACATTCACTTTGTCAATGAGAGCAAGTACAGGCTTTACATATATCTTTGTCGGAGTCAGAAGAACTTCTCCGAGAGTCTTTCCGCCAAGTTCGGCTACAGGCTTGTCTATTCTGTTTGTACCTATACCAAATACTTTTCTAACCAAAGAAAAGCCATTTGAGTGAACACCGGACGAAGGAAGAGCTATGATTATGTCTCCCTTTTTCATTTGGGAGTTGTCAATTACTTTGCTCTTGTCTACGATTCCTACGGAAAAGCCTGCAAGGTCGTATTCATCAACAGGGTAAAAACCGGGCATTTCTGCTGTTTCACCGCCTATCAGGGCACTGTTTGACTGAACACAGCCTTCTGCCACTCCGCTGACTATCTGAGCTATCTTCTCGGGTATGTTTTTTCCGCACGCTATGTAGTCAAGGAAAAACATCGGTCTTGCGCCACAGCAAATAACATCATTCACACACATTGCGACGCAGTCAATGCCTACCGTGTCATGTTTATCCATCTCAAAAGCAATCTTGAGTTTTGTGCCCACTCCGTCTGTTCCTGAAACAAGTACAGGTTCTTTCATTCCTGCAAGATTTGGTGCATACAGCCCTCCGAATCCGCCAATACCTGAGCAGACTTCACTCGTCATGGTTCTTGAAATGTGTTTTTTCATTAATTCAACTGCTTTGTATCCGGCTGTTATATCCACACCGGCAGCTGCGTAACTCTCAGATTTAGAAATATCTTTAGCCATTTTAATCTTCCTTTCCATCCCAGCAATATGTACACAAATCACAAGGATTGATTCCTATTGATTCCTTAACTCCATCAAGCGTCTGATATTCCAATGATGAAAAATGGAATTTAGAAGCAATTGTTTTTCTTAGTTTTTTGCCTCTCTCCGTATTCGGATCTGAATATTCTTCAAGGTGCTTTTCTCCTTCGTCACCTTCGAGTTCATATATTACTTTTCTGGCCAGAAGATCCTTATTCGGAGTGGCTCTTGTAAACTGAAGATATTTGCAGGCGAACATAACCGGAGGACAAGCAGCTCTCATGTGGACTTCTTTTGCTCCGTTAGAGTACAGGAAGTCAACAGTTTCTCTCAGCTGAGTTCCGCGAACAATACTGTCGTCAATGAACAGAAGTTTTCTCCCTCTGATCAAATCCGTAACGGGAACCTGTTTCATTCTGGCTATTCTGTCACTGTCCTTTTTGGTTG
>CADAXH010000016.1 GCA_902791785.1 uncultured Ruminococcus sp.
CCTGCCAGCTTTTCTTTCAGTAACTCATCAGATATTCTCTTCCTGTATTCAAACATACGCGTCTCTCCTGTTCGAATATATTATATTGAATTTTGCCATATTTGTCAACGTGATTGTGTAATTTGGCTAGTTTTCATTGTGCAATTTGGCGCATTTTCGTTGTGCAATTTGGATTTTTATCTCTGTTTTCTGAGTCAGCATTACCCATTTTGCACTTTTTTTGTCGATTTATATATATTTTACTGAAAATATATGCTAAAATGCATTATTGGTAAGAAAGTGGTGAGAGGTGGTTCCCATGTATTCAATCAAAGACATATACAAAATAGGGAAAGGACCATCAAGTTCTCACACCATGGGCCCTTTGAAAGCGGCGAAGACTTTTCTTTCGCTGTACGGCGACTGCGACTCGTACAAGGTAATACTGTACGGCTCCCTTGCAAAGACGGGAAAAGGTCACCACACGGATCTTGCCGTAAAAGAGGGACTTTGCAACATCCATACCGAGATTGAGTACGACACAGTGTCGGACAACCTGCCCCACGAGAACACAATGGACTTTTTTGGTTACAAGGACGGAGTCCAGACCTGCTCCATGAGAGCGATGAGCATCGGGGGTGGAGACATTGAAATCGTCGGCATGGAGACTGACGAGAAACTCGAAATATACAGGCACAGCCATTTCTCAGAGATTTCCGAATACTGCAAGTCGAGAAACATGCGCATAAGCGAATATGTATATGCTTTCGACGATCCGGATATAAAGGACTACCTGAGAAAAGTCTGGCACGTTATGCTGGACTGCATCAAGACGGGACTGTCCACAAGAGGCATTCTCGAAGGCGGAATAGGAGTTGAGAGAAGAGCTCAGGCTCTGTACAACTCAAAACACATAGACGAGTCCCCTTCAATTGCTGAAAACAGGCTCGTATGCGCATATGCATTCGCCGTGGGCGAAGAAAATGCGGATTTCGGAACGGTAGTGACTGCTCCCACATGCGGAGCGTGCAGCGTTGTTCCTGCGGTCCTGAAATACATGTCGGAAAAGAGAAACATATCAGAAGACAAGGTTATAGACGCGCTGGCGGTCGCTGGGATTATAGGAAACATAGTCAAGACGAACGCTTCAATCAGCGGAGCCGAGTGCGGATGCCAGGCTGAGATGGGCACTGCGTGCTCAATGGCGTCGGCTGCCCTGTGCGAACTTCTCGACATGGGAATTGACCAGATTGAATATGCAGCGGAAGTGTCGATGGAGCATCAGCTCGGACTCACATGCGACCCGATCAAAGGCCTTGTACAGATTCCGTGCATCGAGCGCGGAGCGGTGTCTGCAATGAAGGCCATAAATGCAATGACTCTTGCAAACTTCCTGACGGACTCAAGAAAGATTTCTTTTGACCAGGTTGTAAACACAATGTACAAGACAGGCAAAGACATGAATTCAAGATACAGGGAGACTTCCGAAGGAGGCCTTGCCGACCTGTTCACATTCAGGAACAGGATAACTAAATAGGAAAAATAAAAAAACAGCACATAAACTTTAAAGGAGAAAAAACATGGGACTTTTAAAAGTATTTGGCGGAGCTATTTCATCAAGTTTGGCTGACCAGTGGAAGGAGTACTTTTACTGCGATTCAATCGACCAGTCGACACTCGTAGTAAAGGGACAGAAACATTCAGGCAAATTCAGCATGAACAACAAGGGCAATGACAACATCATCACAAACGGATCAATCATTGCAGTCAATGAAGGACAGTGTATGCTCATCGTTGACCAGGGCAAAGTTGTTGAAGTAAGCGCTGAACCCGGAGCATTCAAATTCGACAAGAGCACTGAACCTACAGTATTTGAAGGCGGTCTCGGAAGAGGACTCATCGACACAATCAAGACAATCGGAAGAAGAACAACTTTCGGCGGCGACACAGGCCATGACCAGAGAGTCTACTTTGTAAACATCAAGGAGATCATCGGCAACAAATACGGCACTATCAATCCCGTTCCGTTCAGGGTTGTTGACAGAAACATCGGACTCGACGTCGACATCTCCATCAGATGCAACGGTGAATACTCATACAAGATCACAAACCCGATTCTCTTCTATGCAAATGTTTGCGGAAACGTAACAGAGTCATTCAAGAAAGAGACAATCGAGAGCCAGCTCAGAACCGAGCTTCTTACAGCTCTTCAACCGGCATTTGCCGCTATTTCCGAAAAGGGAATCAGATACTCAAATCTCCCGGGCCACACTCTTGAGCTCTCAGACGAACTCAACAGGATCCTCTCGGAAAAATGGAGAGACCTCAGAGGTATTGAAATCGTATCATTCGGCATGAACTCAGTCACTGCAAACGCAGAAGACGAGAAGATGATCAAGGACCTCCAGAAGAGAGCTGTACTCAGAGACCAGTCAATGGCAGCTGCTACACTCGTCGACGCTCAGGCAGAAGCAATGAAGTCTGCAGCAAAGAACGAAAACGGCGCTATGATGGGATTCATGGGAATGGGAATGGCAAGCGCAGCAGGCGGCATCAACGCAAACACTCTCTATGCACAGGCTTCACAGCAGCAACAGCAGCAGGCACAGATGCAGGCTCAGATGCAGCAACAGCAGCAGGCTCAGCAGGCACAGTCTCAGCAGACAGGTTCTGCAGACGGCTGGTTCTGCCCGGAATGCGGAACAAAGAATCAGGGCAAATTCTGTATGAACTGCGGAACAAAGAAACCTGCAGGCGCACCTCTCTACAGATGCGACAAGTGCGGATGGGAACCGGCTGATCCGGCACATCCTCCGAAATTCTGCCCCAACTGCGGCGACAAATTTGACGACAACGACGTAAAATAATTGGTGAACAATATGCCAGAAAACGACGTAATTGAATATAAATGTCCCAACTGTGGCGGCGGGTTGAAATTCGATTCGAAGTCACAGAACATGAGCTGTCCGTACTGCGGCACTGAATTTGACGTTGAGGCGGTAAAAGAATACGCCAATGAAGCAAAGAAGGCCGAGACAGACAGCATCGAGTGGGAAACATATGACGAAAATTCAGGATCCGGAGACTGGACCGCTGAAGAGCGCGAAGGACTCAGACTCTACGTGTGCCAGTCATGCGGAGGCGAACTTGAGTGCGACGAAACACAGTCAGCCACATTCTGTCCGTATTGCGGAAACCCCGTAATCATGTCAGACAGAGTTTCTTCAGGATTCAAACCGGATATAGTGATTCCTTTCAAAAAGACGAAAGAAGACGCAAAGAACAGCTTCTTCCAGTTCATCAAGAAGAAATTCCTCATTCCGAACGATTATGCGAGAACCGTCAAGATTGACAAGATCACAGGCATGTATGTTCCGTACTGGCTGTATGACGCAGACACTGAAACGAACGCAGTACTCAAAGCTGAAAAAGTAAGGAAGTATACAACTGCGAATTACTATGTAACAGAAACGAAGCACTACAGACTGACGAGAACATGCGAATCCGCATACCAGGATCTTCCTGTAGACGGACTTACAAAAATCGAGAACGAGTTCACTGAAGCGATTGAACCGTTCAAGATGGAAGAAGCAGTCAACTTCGACAGGGCTTATCTGTCAGGTTACTTTGCCGACAAGTACGACGTATCAGCTGAAGACGGAAAGCCGATTGCAAACCAGAGAATGAAGAAGACAAACGATGCGATGATCGTGCGTTCAGTCAACAACTACTCAAGTGTTTCAATCGAGTCATCACAGATCAACATAGAAAACGGCAAAATCAAATATGCGGTTTTCCCAGTATTCCTGATGAATACAATGTACAAAGGCAAAAAATATACATTTGCAGTAAACGGTCAGACCGGTAAATTTGTAGGAAATCTTCCGAGCAGCAAAATCAAGGCAACAATCATGGGATTTCTGACATTCCTTGCAGGTGCAGCCGTTACGGGACTTGTTGCAACAATTGTTGCTTACTTTACTTGATTGGAGGGCGAGATTATGAATAAGAAAAAAATATTCAGCATTATACTTGTTTCTGCTCTTCTGGTCTGTCTGTTCACGGTAAGTGCATTTGCAACTACTGATACGTACAACAGTCTTTCTGACGCTTTCTTTGGCAATTTGCCCGTAATAATCATCGTGGCAGTTATAGGCGGCATCATTACCGTCATAATATCCTATAAGAACGCAAAAAAGAAAATTACCACAGCTGTTCACCAGGAACAGGCTGCAGATTATGTTGTAAGGGATTCTTTCCGCATAACAAAGGCAAATGACATTTACCTTTACACTACAACGACAAGAACTCCAAGAAACACAAACAAGAAATAATCTGTTTCAGATAAGAGCAAACAACCCCGGAGATTAATCGTCTTCAGGGTTGTTTTTTGTCTATAATTGTTTGAGATAATCCTCAACATTAATGTATTTGATACCTTCGATTGAAGTGTTTTCACCTCTGTATATTACTGCTTTTCTCTTAATCTTTCCGAAACTGTACTCAGTGCTTCTGCACTTGTTTTCGTCCAGAAGATTCTTTGCTTGTTCCTTAATTGCCTCTTTGCTGTATTTTATTTCAAAGACTTCGGATTCCAGTGCAACCGGATCGGAGACAACCATGTCGAATTCTCCCACTGCGAACTCAAGTTTAAATACTAACTTGTCCTGATTTGACAGTTTTGTTTCCAGGAGCACTATGTCCTCCATCATTCTTCCCCTTATTTCATCAAGGATTCTATTGATTACCCTTGTTTTTTCCTCAAGCGAAAGAATATCGAAAGCGGGGTCATTCATCAGACTCTGAATCAATCCGGTAGCTTGTGAATATCTCATACCCGGCTGAGTGAAAACAGTCCTTCTGATTCTTTCGTTTCCGGGCGGTATCAGCTTAATGTCAACATCAACAATAAGATCCAGTAACTCCAGATACTCTTTGATTTCTTCGCAGTGAGTTTCCGTAATACTCACTTTCTGCTCATTTTTGTTTTTAATTTCAAGCAGTTCCATCAGTTTCGAAGTTACTTGTTCTTTGTCTATCCTGTAAAGAATATCGCTTGGACGGTCTCTGTCTGTTCGCAGGTTTCTTTTGGAAACTCCCAGGTCATGGGAAACAAAATCCCTGGTCAATACTTCAATTGTAAATTTGTGATTCATATCTTCAACAACTCTGTTGATTGCACCGGTCAATTCTTTTTTCTCATATAATTCTTCCAGTGCTCTGAAATGTCCGCCGTCCTGGTAATATTTCAGAGAGTGCTGAATGTTGTTGGCAATTGCACTGTCTATGTACTGATCAGAACTCTTTTTGTCTTCAAACGGCGTTTTCTCGTTATAATGGACACCTCCCAGACTCATTGTTCCGCCGTAACGGATATATTCGTCGATTCCCTTCTTCCCCAGGACATATTCGAATTCTTTGTATGGAATAAAAGTCGTGTGAAGCATAATACAGCGGTCATACAACTGATCACTTTTTGAAAATACAAAACCCAGAGAATCTGTACCCGACAGAACTATCTTCATTCCGCTCGCGGCATAAATATCTGCAAACAAAGCCGCACCTTCAATAAAATCTTCAAGCAATGTTACTTCATCGATGAATACATATTTGTATCCCTTCTTGTGAAGAGTGTCCATGTCATCATAAAGCTCTGACAGATTGTCGTCCGTATGCACCTGAATATATGCCGTTCTGCCAAAGTCGTCGCCAGTCATTCTCCCTATGACCTGCTTAATCATTGTCGTTTTGCCAGTTCTTCTCAAACCATACATGATGAACACTTTCGGAACAACTGCTCCGCACAAGTATTCTTCAATGCGAGGCAACAATTCACGACACCTGAATCCGGATATATCTGCCAAGAGATCTCTTAACAGTTGACCTGTAAGCACATTCGTGTTATATCTTATCTGATTGTCGATTCTTTCTTTTTTTGGAGTTTTCATTATTGCCCTGATCTGCTTGATTCTCTCCTGCAGTTCTTTTCTTCTTGAAAAACTCTTTTGCAACATATCCGCTGTCGCATCATCGACATACTTGCTTTTCTTTTTTCCATCCTCCATCCACTGGTGGTAACACTTCTTTTTTCCGTAAATCGTCTTTCTGGAAATATACCCTACAGGAAGTCCGGACAGCTCTTTTTCAAGAGCATTCAATTCTTCTGACAGTTCTCTGTTTTCCATGAAATTATTCCTCCGATGTCTATAACCCCATTATAACCCCTTTTTGCATTATGTCAAGGGGGTTATAATTTCAAAACAACAAAACTATTACCATATATTTGCCACAAAGCGCAGGTGTATGGCACTATCATTCCAAATATGGGTCAATTATTTTTCCAAATGTGGGTCAGTTTTTTTGCCAAATATGGGTCAGTTTTGTTGACAAATGTGGGTCAGTCTGATATAATGCCCTTGAAAACAAGGAGGAATTCGCATGAAAAAAATTGCAGATTTGGATAAATACATTCCGAGAATAATAGACAAAGATATTGAAAGATATCTGAGAGTTTTCGGAGCTGTTTGCGTGGAAGGACCAAGATGGTGCGGAAAATCGTGGACCTCTTCATTTCATGCCAAAAGTGAATTTCCCGTCGGAGACCCGGCAGGCAATTTTTCGAACCGGACACTGGCGGAAATCGAGCCTTATTCAGTTCTTGAAGGCGAAACCCCGAGATTAATTGACGAGTGGCAGGAAGTACCTGCCCTGTGGGATGCGACAAGATCTTTTGTTGACAGAAAGCCGCAAAAGGGACAAATAATCCTTACAGGATCATCTACACCAAACAAAAAGGGTATTTTGCACAGTGGAACAGGCAGAATAAAAAGTATCCGAATGAATACAATGTCCTTGTTCGAGTCTGGTGATTCAGACGGCAAAATTTCCCTGAGTGATTTGTACAGCGGTGTTTTTGAGCCCGGGATTTGTAAAGATACCACTTTGGACACTCTTGCATACCTCATTGTACGGGGAGGTTGGCCCGGAAATATAGGGGTAAGTGAACAATTATGTGCCGACCTTGCTGTAGGATACATGGAGGATGTAGTAAAAACTGATATGAAAAAACTGGATCCTGAAATTGATTACAACGAACACAAAACGAAACTTGTTCTGAAATCTCTTGCTCGAAACGAGTCGACAACTGTTACAAACAACAAAATATTGGATGACATCATGGATAACGACTCCAGTTCAATCAGCAAAAATACATTAACCAAATATCTTAATGCGTTCAGCAGACTGTTTCTGCTTAACAATCAGGAACCTTTCTCTCCCAACATAAGATCTTCATTGAGAGTCAAACAGATGGAAAAGAGACACTTTTCAGACCCTGCCATGGCATGTGCCATGCTCGGACTTACGCCAAAAAAACTGAAAAATGATCTGAAACTGTTCGGATTTATGTTCGAAGGATTGGTTGAGAGAGATCTTTTTGTCTATTCTCAGGCAATGAATGGCAGATTGTATCATTATCAGGACTACAATGGAAATGAAATAGATGCAGTTATTGAATTTGAAGACGGGAACTGGTGCGCAATCGAAATTAAGCTCGGGCTCAATATGGCAGAAGATGGAGCCAAAAAATTAACAAAAGTGTGCAAAAGCATTGAAAACAGCGGCGGAAAGGCACCAATTTTCAAATGTATTATCTATGGCGCAGGAAACTTGGCATACAGAAATGAAGAAGGGGTATACATTGTACCTGTTACTTCTCTTAAAAACTGAGCAAACCTGTAAAAACAATGTTACAAATATAAATAATTCTTGACTTTTTCTTCAATTTGTGAGATTATTAGCGCATATTTTTTTAATAATTACGGAGGAACGCAATGAGTAACACATCAGAACTGTTTGGATCTATGGTATTTTCAAATGCAGTCATGAGAGAAAGACTGCCAAAGGATACTTATCAGACACTTCAGAAAACCATTAAACATGGAAAACACTTGGATATCAATATAGCTAATGTTGTTGCCAATGCCATGAAAGACTGGGCAATTGAAAAAGGCGCAACACATTTTACTCATTGGTTCCAGCCTATGACGGGTGTTACGGCTGAAAAACATGAGAGCTTCATCTCACCGAATGAAGACGGAAGAGTCATTATGGAGTTTTCCGGAAAAGAACTCGTCAAAGGTGAATCGGATGCATCAAGCTTTCCGAGCGGAGGACTCAGAGCCACATTCGAGGCGAGAGGATATACCGCATGGGATGCAACTTCCTATGCTTTCATAAAAGACAAGACTCTCTGCATACCGACTGCCTTCTGCTCTTACGGCGGAGATGCGCTCGATGAAAAAACACCTCTTCTGAGATCAATGGAAGACTTCAACAGAGAGGCTTTGAGAATACTTAAACTGTTCGGTTCTGACGCAACATCAGTCAAAACAACAGTTGGCCCCGAACAGGAATATTTTCTCATAGACAAATCCGTTTACGAAAAAAGACCCGACCTCATTTATACGGGAAGAACACTGTTCGGAAGAAAACCTCCTAAGGGTCAGGAACTTGAAGACCACTACTACGGAACAATCAAACCGAGAGTCAAGGCATTCATGGAAGAACTCGACGAAGAATGCTGGAAACTCGGAATCAGTGCAAAGACCGAACATAACGAAGTTGCACCGGCTCAGCACGAACTGGCACCAATATTCACTACGACAAATATAGCGGCAGACCACAACCAGCTCACAATGGAACTTCTGAAAAAAGTTGCATCCAAGCACGGAATGTTCTGCATACTCCACGAAAAGCCTTTTGAGGGAGTCAACGGATCAGGCAAGCACAACAACTGGTCAGCAGCAACAAACACAGGAGTCAACCTTCTGGAACCCGGAGACACTCCGAGCGAAAATGCTCAGTTCCTTCTGTTCCTTTGCGCTGTCATAAAAGCGGTTGACGATTATCCTGAACTGCTCAGGATATCCGTTGCAACAGCAGCCAATGACCACAGACTCGGAGCAAGCGAAGCACCACCGGCAATAATGAGTATGTTTGTCGGAGAAGAACTCGGTGAAATTCTTGAATCAATCAAGAACGGAAACGAATACGCAGTTCACGAAAAGAAACAAATGAAGATCGGTGTACACACTCTTCCGAGAATCCCGAAAGACAACACTGACAGAAACAGAACTTCCCCGTTTGCTTTCACAGGAAACAAATTCGAATTCAGAGCACTTGGTTCATCCGCTTCAATCTCCGAAGTGAACACTGTGCTGAACACAATCGTTGCTGAAGAACTGAGACAGTTTGCAGACATTCTCGAAAATGCCGACAACTTCGAAAAAGAGCTTCACAACCTCATAAGAAAGACAATAAAGGAACACGACAGGGTCATATTCAACGGGAACGGATATGACGAATCATGGGAAAAGGAAGCAAAAGAAAGAGGCCTTCTCAATCTGAAGACCACTCCCGACGCCTATTCAAAGTACCTGGACAAGAAGAATGTTGAACTGTTCTCTTCTCACAATGTTTTCACTCTCGCAGAGATGAAAGCAAGATACGAGATTGCTCTGGAGAACTATATAAAGACAATAAACATTGAAGCTGAAACAATGATTGAAATGGTCAGAAAACAGATCCTTCCCGCAGTTTCTGCATTTGAAGAAGATCTCGCTTCAAGCATTTCAATTAAAAAGGAAGTTTCAGAAAAAGCAAGCTGCAGATTTGAGGAAGAAACTCTTGAGACAGAAAGCAAGACAGCTGACAAGGCATATGCTGCTGTTAAGAATCTCGAAAAGACTCTCAAAGGCGCAAAGGGTGAGTCTATTGAACTTGCAATGTATTACAAAGACAAGGTTATACCTGCAATGAGAAAACTCAGAAATGAAGTTGACACACTTGAAACGATCACAGATGCTGAACACTGGCCTCTTCCGACATACGGTGAGATGCTTTTCAGCGTTAAATATTAATAATAATCAAAGGACTCGGCATTCTTTTTTGCCGAGTCTTTTTTCAAATAAACATAACCATATAATGAGGTATTGTTTTTATATTGTTAATAACACCCTGATTTCCCGAAATTAATTTGTACCCAATCTTCGGATAAAAATCTTTCATAAATTTGTTAAGAGAAACTGATTTTGTATTGCCTGCTTTAACTTCTATCGGTACCACTTCGCCATCTTTTTCAATAATGAATTCAAGTTCCTGATCGTCATTTGGTTTGTAGTAATGAAGTTTATATCCGTTTTTAATTAATAACTCGGATATGATATTCTCATATACCGCACCTTTTGCATTTCCTTTTATTGTATTGTTAATAATTGCTATTTTGGTTTCTCTTCCATACATTTGAGTTAAGAGACCGGTGTCGTTAATATACATTTTGAATTGCTCTTCAATCTCGTTGGCAATCAAAGGAATATAAGGCTCCCTTACATTGTAGCAAACATTAACAAGATTAGAGTCTTTCAGCCATTTTACACTTCCACCATATTTTCTGCTTGTTTGTTTCTTTTCAACAAATGCATATTGAAATCTCTTCATTGCTCTCGCAAGTTGTTTTGGAACTGAGTCATAACAAGCACGGACTTTTTGTTTTTGTTTGCCTTTTGCGTGCGATGAAATATCATTCTGGTACTCAGATATTATTTTTCTTTGAACTCTGAATGCTTCATTGAAATCACTCTGTGGCATAAAGGAAGCCACAACTTCAGGCATACCTCCTACGACCATGTATTCTCTGAACAGGCTTTCCATCTTTTCATTGACTTCGACAGGTATCTTTTCACCATCATTGAACATTTTTTTAAAATATCCAATCTGTTCATCATTGTATCCTTTTGCCCATAAGTATTCTTCAAAATCAAGTGAATACATATTGATCTCATACTCAAATCCAACCGCTATTGATTCAGGTGCTTCTACATCTTCATCGGCATCTTCTCCATATTCCAGACTCAAAAGAGATCCTGATGAAATAACATCACATGTGAAATCTTCTGCTAAGTATTTGATGGCTGTTCTTGCATCTCCGCACCTTTGAATTTCGTCCAGAAAAATGAGGGTATTGCCCGGGATAATTCTAGCGTTCGGCATGTATAGCGACATTTTGGAAAAGATGTCACCAGGTTCTTTGCTTCCGGTAAATATGCTTTTCAGATCAGGTCTTTTTATGAAATCTATTTCAATAAAGGACTCATATTCATTTTTTCCAAATTCTTCGACGACAGATGTTTTCCCAACCTGTCTGGCACCTTTTATTATGACAGACTCTTTTTTGTTACCCTGTCTTCTCTTTTTCCATTCCAGCAGTTCCGAATACACTTTTCTTTTCAGCATTTCAAACACCTCTCTCTAGTGTATATTATACCACTGAATCATCGGATGCGTCAACATAATTGCATCAAATCGGAACACAAATTGAACAAATATTGCATCAAATCGGAACATTGTTTTGTGAAAAAGATCATCAAAAACCTACTCGGTGAAAACCGAGTCGGAAATCACCGAGTAGATAATCGATTATATTTTTACAGTGGAACTGCTACAAATCCTTTGTCTGTCAGAATGTACTTTTCTTTGTATCCACCGGCTTTTAATAGTTCAGCAGCTTCGTTAAAATATGCATCAAGATAATCTGCATCATGACAGTCTGAAGTTATCACAGCCCCGTAACCAAGCCTCTTCATTTCTTTTACAATGGAGAGCATCGGGTATGGAGTTGTCCTGTATCCTCTTACTATTACTCCTGTATTCACTTCAAAAAAGTCTATGTCCTTTTTCAGTGTTTCAAGAGCTCCTACAGCAGCTGACATATATTCTTTCGACTCATAATCAAAGAAAGTTGCTCTCTCAATGTTCTTTGTTACGAGATCATAGTGGGCCAGTATGTCAATCTTTGCATATTTCGGGTAATCTGCTATCTGACGGTAGTACTCTTTCACAAGATTCATTCCGTCTCCGCCGAAGTATTCCCGTATAATCCTCTCGTAATGCTCCTTAGGTCTGTCAACTCCTATAAACTCATCACCCATTTTGAGATAGTGCATTGCGCCTATCATATACTCGTAACCATCCTGAGGTGTATCTGAATACATGTCAAACTCAAGACCGAGAAATATCTTTATTCTGTCGGCATATTTTTCTTTGAGTCTCAAGACCTCTTTTTTGTATTCTTCGGTTCCGGCAACGGACATCGAATAATTTTCGGAATAATACATGTATGCATGTCCCGAAAAACCCAGCGAATCAAAACCCTTGTCCAGAGCTTTCTGAACAGTCTCTTCAAGAGGATTCTTTCCGTCGTCAAAAGTTGAATGTGTGTGAAGATTCTGTTTTTGGTACAAAGAGTTCACCCCCGATCAGCAGTTTTCCCGAATCCATTCTAACATATATTGAGTTAATAATCTATGGAAATGATTTCCTTTAAGATATATAATATATATGTACCAAGTCGGTCTGACCGACAAATGAAAGGAATTTTTTAACATGACTCCAAAGAAAATCGCGATTTTGGGCGGCGGAAATGGTGCGCATACCATGGCTGCCGAACTCACACTCAAAGGTCATACAGTGACTCTGTATGAAATGCCCCAGTTCAAAAACAACATGAAAAAGGTTTTTGAGACAAAAACAATATACCTTCAGGGCAACATAAAGGAACTCCAGGGTCCTGTGACACTGCACGATGTAACAGACGATATAGACAAAGCAGTCGAAGGCTGCCACTACATATGCATCGTCGCTCCCGCATTCACTCACAGCGGCTATGCAAAACTTCTCAAGGGACATGTTAAAAAGGATCAGATCGTCGTAACTTTCCCTGGTGCATTCTCTGCACTTGTTCTCAAAAAAGAACTCGATGGTCCCGACTGCCCTGTGTTTGCTGACGCAAACAACCTTCCTTACGACACGCGTCTTGTCGCAAAGGGTTCTGACACTGTCAACGTATTCGGAAGAAACCCGATCAACATCGCTTTCCTTCCCGCAGACAAGGGTCCCGGTCTCATAGATGAAATGAGAGAAGATCTCTTCCCGTTCGAAAAGATTTACACAGACGTTCTTGAGTGCGGTCTTGCAATCGTAAATCCCGACTGGCACGCAGGCCCGGTTCTTTTCAACATTTCAAGAATAGAAAGTCCTCAGGTCAACTTCTTCCTCTATGAGCACGGCTGGACACCATCCGCATGCAGACTCAACATAGCAATGGACAAAGAGAGAAAGGCTCTCGGAAACGTTCTCGGATACAATCTCCGCCCGATGGAAGACTTTGCAGGCAGACCGGACGATTACGAATGGACATGGCAGGATCTGTATAAAGAAGGACACGGATCAATCGGTCTCACACCGATCTGCGGTCCTAATGACCTGAACAGTCGCTACCTGACTGAAGACATTCCTTTCGGTCTTGTGCCGTGGGCTGCAATCGGCGAACTCCTCGGAGTACCGATGCCGCTTACAAACGGATTCATTGACATTATAAACGTAGTACACGAAAAAGACTGGCGCAAGGAAGGCCGCAGTCTTGAACAGCTCGGAATTTCCGGAATGGACAAAGATACGCTTCTCAGATATGTCCGCACCGGCAAAAAAGCTTAATAGAACAATCTGGAGGTAATCAAATATGTTTTTATCTAAACCTGTAATGGGCTGGAACTCATGGAACACATTCACAAAAGACATCAATGAGCAGCTTATAATGGACACAGCTGACGCTCTCGTCAGCACAGGCCTCAGAGATGCAGGCTATGTATATCTCACAATAGACGACTGCTGGAGCGAGAAGAAGAGAGACAGAAAAGGAATGCTCGTGGCTTCAAAAGAAAAATTCCCTCACGGAATGAAATATGTTGCTGACTATGTACATTCCAAAGGTCTCAAATTCGGCATGTATTCCGATTCAGGTTTCATGACCTGTGCAGGATATCCCGGAAGCTTCGGTCATGAATTCGACGACGCTGAATATTTTGCTTCTGTAGGTGCTGATCTTCTGAAATATGACAACTGCTACCATCCGAGCATGAGCGGAATGCAGAGATACAACAGAATGGCAATGGCCCTCAAGTCAACAGGAAGAGACATTGTTTTCTCAGCATGTTCATGGGGAACAAACGGAGTATTTGAATGGTGCAGATCAGCAGGTGTTGACATGTATCGTTCAACAGGAGACATTACAGACACATTTGAATCAATCAAAGATTTATTCCTGAGCCAGAAAGAAAAAATCCAGCACACGGGCCCCGGATGCTACAACGACATGGACATGCTCGTAACGGGTCTCAAGGGCCAGGGCAACATCGGATTCGGAAAAGGATGCACAGACGCAAACTACAGATACCACTTTGCAGCATGGTGCATGTGCGGATGCCCACTTATCATAGGAGCTGATGTAAGAAACATCACAAAAGAAAACCTTGAACTCCTCACAAACAAATATCTTCTCGCAATCGATCAGGATATTGAATGCCGTCCTCCGATCTTCATTGACGATACAACAGGACACAAAGACAACGTAATCTGCTTCAAGCATCTCCACGACGGAACATATGCAGTCGGATTCTTCAATTCTTATGACAGCAAACTGAATATGGAACTTCAGTTCTATGAAATAGGCATTGATCCTCTTATGGGATACAGCTTCGAACTGACTGATGTATTCACAGGCAAGAATGTCGGAAAGTGCAAAGATGCATTTACCGCAACTGTCAATGCAGGCGACTGCAAAGTATTCATTGCAAAGCTTGTAAAATAATGGAAAAATGCGAAAAATGCGGAAAGCAGCTTAAAGCTGACGAAATCAGCCTGTACTTTAAGATGGTCGACCGCGAAGCAAAATCCTTTTTGTGCATCGACTGCCTGGCAAAGAAAATGAAGGTCACAAGAGAGATGCTCGAAAAGAAAATTGAATATTTCAGAGAAATAGGTTGTACCCTCTTCCC
>CADAXH010000017.1 GCA_902791785.1 uncultured Ruminococcus sp.
GCAGTGAATCCGGTGCAGAAGGTTCAGGAGCACAGGATGGTTCAGAAGATAATGCCTCTTCCGGGTCAACCGGTGATTCTGCAGAAGGTTCTGACGGCAATCCTGAAGAAAACGCTGAAGGTAAACAGGACGAGTCTTCTGAAGAAAAAGACGAAGACAAAGAAAAAGATAAAAAAGATGATACTGCCAAGAAGGTTGCAGGCGCAGCTGTAGCTGGTGCCGCAGTTGGAGCAGTTGCAGGAGCAGCAGCTTCAAAGGACAGAAAAGAAGACAAAGAAGAGAAAGAGACTGAAGAAGAAAAAGAGAACGTCGAAGAATCCGAAGAGTCCGAAAACGGACAGGGCGAAGGTTCTGAACAGTCAGAGCAGCAAAGCGCAGAAGAGAGCCAGGAAAATCCTGAAGCAGCAGATGGTTCTGCTTCTCAGGAACAGGCAGGTTCCGAATCCCAGCAGGGAGCAGGGTCTGCTGAAGAAGGTGCTTCTGAAAATGGCGGAACAGAAGAAGGCGGATCCGAAGAAGGAACTGAAGAAAACAAAGATTCTTCTGAAAAAGAAGACGAAGATAAAAAAGACGACACAGCTAAGAAAGTTGCAGCCGCAGCTGTAGCAGGTGCCGCAGTTGGAGCAGTTGCAGGAGCAGCAGCGTCCAAAGACAGAAAAGAAGATAAAGAAGACGAAAAAGCTGACGAAGAAGAAAAAGCAGAAGATTCCGAAGCGGGTGAAGAAAACGCAACAGGTGAAGAATCCGAAAGCGAAACCGCAGGAGCAGCAGGAGCAGGAAGTGATTCCGCTTCAGAAGATAATCCTGACGGAACAGAACAGGGTTCAGAGTCAGACCAGTCTTCTGACGAACAGACAGAGGAAGAATCCAAAGAACAGGATGAAGAAACTACTGAAGATGAACAGCAGGAGGACGACTCATCAAAAAAAGATGACACTGCAAAGAAGGTTGCAGCTGCAGCAGTAGCGGGTGCAGCAGTCGGTGCAGTGGCAGGCGCAGCTGCTTCTAAGAGCGGAAAAGATTCTGATAATAAAGAAGAATCCGAAGAGCAGGAAAATGAAGAGACAGCTGAAAAATCAGATACTACTGCAGACAATGAACAGCCTGATGATAATTCTTCCGGTGAAAATGAAGAAAAATCTTCAGATGAAGATAAAGAATCTTCTGAAGGCGAAGATAAAGACGACGACACTGCAAAGAAAATGGCAGCAGCCGCTCTCGGCGGCGCAGCTGTAGGAGCTGCAGCAGGTGCAGCAGCTTCAAATAGCAGCAAGGGTTCGGATAAAGAAGATTCCGAAGGTGAGTCCGGAGAAGAAAAATCTGAAGAAGCAACTGAAGACGGTGAACAAGCAAACCAGGCTTCAGATTCTGAAAATGCTGAAACAGATTCGGAAGGTGACTCTGATAATCCGGAAGAGAAAACCGAAGACGAAAAAGATAAAGATGACACTGCAAAGAAGATGGCAGCAGCCGCTCTTGGCGGCGCAGCCGTAGGAGCTGTTGCAGGTGCGGCAGCATCAAGAGCCGGAAAAGATTCTGACGACAAAGATTCAGAAAAAGAAGATGATTCGGAAGAATCCGGATCAGGCGAACAGGCTCAGGCCGGTGAGACCGAATCTGGACCAGAAACTGAAAGTGAATCTTCTTCAATCGAGCAAAGTGCTGAAAGCGAAAATGCCCCTGAAGGTGCAACACCAGATGAAAGTGCAGAAACTTCAGAAGGCAGTACTCCCGATGGAGAGGAAACCGAAGAATCAAAAGAAGAAAAAGACAAAGACAAGGATAACACTGCAGCCAAAATGGCAGCAGCCGCTCTGGGTGGCGCAGCAGTCGGTGCAGTAGCGGGCGCAGCCGCTTCAAGAGCAGGTAAAAAATCTGAAGGCGAAGAAAAAGAAAACGAAGATTCAGAAGAATCCGGAGATTCCGCTGAAGAAGGTCAATCAGAAAAAGCTGAAGGTACACCCGAAGGAACAGAAGCACAGGCAGAAGGAACCGAAGAAGGCTCAGCTGACAATACTTCTGAAGGAGATAATCCTGAAGAAACAGAAGAAAAACCTGAAGAAGACAAAGATGACACTGCAAAGAAAATGGCAGCAGCCGCTCTTGCGGGAGCTGCTGTAGGTGCAGTTGCCGGTGCAGCAGCTGCAGGTTCAGGAAAAGATAAAGGTGAAAAAGAAGAAGATTCACAGAATCAGCAGGAAGGCAAAGCTGAAGAATCCGGTGAAGAATCAGGAAGTGCTGATGGCGCTGAGGGTTCTCCGAATTCTGAATACGCAGGTGATGGAGAATCTACATCTTTTGAAGATACACCCGAAGAAGACAATAAAGAAGAAAAAGACAATACAGCAGCAAAGATGGCTGCAGCAGGACTTGCAGGAGCAGCCGTAGGGGCAGCAGCCGGTGCAGCCGCAGCAAATTCGGGAAAAGGATCAGAATCCGGAAAAGGTTCAGCTGAAGGTCAAAGCGAAAAAGCAGGTGAAACAGGTACTTCATCAGATAATGCTCAGCCAGATAATTCAGATGGAACAGCCGCTCAGGGCAATAATTCTTCAACTGCAGCATCAGGCTCAAAAGACAATACAGCAGCTAAAGTTGCAGTAGCAGGAGCAGCCGGAGTTGCCGCAGGAGCTGCAGTAGGTGCAGCAGCAGGTTCAGGAAAAGGCAATTCTTCAAATCAGGGTTCACAGGATAAAACAGAAACCAATCCCAATGCCACAGCAACAGGAGGATTGAAATCCAGCAAGAAGTATCATGCTCCGAAACAGTACGAAGAAGATGAAGAAGAATTTGAAATAACACCCGAAGGAGAGAAGAAATACAAGAAAATAGGTGGAATCCCGATCAGTGAGGAAGAGTTCCTCAGAAGAACAGGATTCACCCGCGACCAGTACGTTCAGCTGCCCAGAAAGTGGAAAAAGTCAATAATTACAAAACTCAGAAAACAACTGGAAAGAGAAGGAATACTTTGATTAAAAAATTGTCATTGTTGTTTGCTTTACTGTTTCTGCTGACATCGGTATTTACCGTCTGCATTTACGGAACAGAAGCAAACGAACTGGCAGATGAAATTCTGACTGAACAGGTCAATGGCTCAGGATGCTCGAGCATCCAGGAATGGATTGACAAAGGCATGAATGTGCCGTCCGACGGAAGCGAATGGTACATCATGTGCCTTCATCAGTACGGCGAATATAACTATTCCAGATATGCCGGAAGACTTATCAGTTACCTAAAAGAGAATAAAGTATCTAATGTGGTGTCAAAGCTGAAATATGCTTTGACCCTACTTGCTTGTAACGTAGAATTGCCTGAAGATACATATAACCTGACAGACCAGGGTGTCATGACATACATCTATGCTCTGCATCTGTCAAACAACAGTATTGAACTCTCAATGACAAAAGAGCAGCTTGTTGAAAAACTTTTGTCGATGCAGAACAAGAGGGGCTGGTCAATAACTCAGGGAGATCCTGATGTTGACGTTACGGCAATGGCAATTACGGCACTGTCTCCGTATTATTCAGAAGAATCTGTCAAAAAAGCGCTCGACGAATCAATTGAATATTTGTCTGAAGTTCAGCTGCCGAGCGGCTCATTCTTCGGTTTTTCAGAAGAGAACTGCGAGACAATAGCACAGGTAGTCATAGCTCTGTCTTCTGTAGGAATTGACTGTCAGGAAGACGAGAGATTCATTAAAGGCGGTCGTGGCCCCGTCGATGCTTTACTGAGCTTTAAAGTAAAAGAGGGATGCTATTCTCATTCGGTCAAAGGTGAAACAAACAAGACTGCCACAAACCAGACCCTGCAGGCTCTCATCGCTTACGGCAGAATGAAAGACGGGAAAGGACCGCTGTTTGTTTTTGACAAGCAGACATTGACCGAACCCGATTATTCAGACATCAAGAATATAGAAACAGATAAGCCGGATACTCAGGCAAAAAAGGGATTTACTGTATACAAAATAGTAGCAGTGATTGTTGTTGTCGTACTGGCAGCAGCAGTTATCCTGATAATGCTCAAAAAGAAAATGGACAGAAGAAACATTTTCTTTGTTGCGGGATTTGCATTGATACTTGCTCTGGTAATTATTTTTGTAAACATATCCCTGCCTTCCGATCGTGGCAAAGACATAAAAAAGGACAATCCGATCGGAACAATTACAATGACTATAGAATGCAAGGTCCTGATCGGAGAAGAGTCAAAATATGTACCGGAAAACGGTATTATTCTCGACAAAACGAGTTTTGAGATAGAAGAAGGAGATACCGCCCTGAAGATACTGAGGGAGGCGGCATCAAAATATAACTTACAGCTTGAAGTCAAAAACGGATATTACGTTCTCGGAATAAACAATCTGTATGAAAAGGAATTCGGAGACCTCTCCGGATGGATGTATTACATCAATGGAAAATCCGCCTCGGTCGGTGCAAACGAATATGTGCCGAAAGATGGCGATCTCATTGAGTGGAGATTCACGAGAAACATAGGAAAAGACTTGGAAAACAACTGACGGAGGAACAAAAAGTGAAGACGCTCGAAAACGCTAATCCGATTGTCACATTCATGTATTTTTTGTGCGTTTTTTCCTGCGTCATGTTTTCAATAGATCCTTTTATTTCAGCACTGTCCCTTATGTGTTCACTCATTTTCGCTCTCACAAAGAGATACCTGAACAACAAAAAAGAGAATATATTCTACATTATTATATTTATACTCATGACAGTATTGAATCCCCTGTTCAACCACAGGGGCAATACTGTCTTTTTCTATATCAACGACAATGCCATTACTCTTGAGGCGCTGCTCTACGGACTTAGCACCGCTGCCATGATCATGTCCGTCATAATATGGTTCAAATGCTTTGGAAAGATAATGACCGAAGACAAGATAATATATGTATTCGGAAGAATCTGGCCCGGATTTGCCCTTATGATTTCTTCAATAATGCGGTTTGTTTCGCTTTATACTAAGCAATGGCGGGTAATAAGCGACTCGAGAAAAGCAATGGGAGAGAATGAGACCGGCAATATAATCAGCAGCATAAAGAACGGCATTTCGACTTTCATGATCATGATAACATGGGCGCTTGAACATGGAGCCCAGACGGCCGAGAGCATGGACGGAAGAGGCTACAACACGACGAGAAGAACCAGTTATTCAAAATACTTCTTCCATGTTTCGGATGCATTGGTCATTCTTTTTTACCTGATGTTTGCACTGCTTGTTATTCTCACAAGCGTCATAAACGGAGTTGGTTTTTCGTTTTATCCCGACATGGTAATGAAAGGGAACATTTATTACAGGATCTTGATTTATTCGGCTTTCCTGATCCTCTGCTTAATGCCGACAATACTTGAGATAGGAGATGAGATAAAATGGCACAGATTGAAATTAAAGATCTGAGTTTCACATATGCCGGGACCGACTCTCCTGTATTGAAAAACATAAACCTCTCCTTTGACGAAGGGGATTTCGTGTGCATCTGCGGTGCGACCGGATGCGGAAAAACGACACTGCTGAAAATGCTTAAGCAGTCAATTTCACCTGCCGGTGAAAAGACGGGGAAAGTCTTAATTAACGGAAAGAATTCAAGTGAATATTCAAAAAGAGAAGAAGCTGAACTCGTTGGATATGTAAGCCAGAATCCGGACAGCCAGATAGTGACGGATAAAGTATGGCATGAACTTGCATTCTGCCCTGAAAGCCTTGGTTACAAACAGAATGAAATAAGGAATCTTGTTGCGAAAACCGCAATGTGGTTCGGAATTGAAAACATATATGACAGGGACACTGTCAATCTGTCAGGTGGCGAAAAGCAGCTTGTGAACCTGGCTTCATCCGTTGTGATAAAGCCTCAGGTTCTACTGCTCGACGAACCGACGGCACAGCTCGATCCCGTCGCATCTTCAAACTTCATAGATACCCTGGTCAGACTGAACAGGGAACTATCCATAACGGTAATAATAGCCGAACACAATCTTGAAGAAGTGCTCGGAGTCTGCAGCAAACTTGTTCTGCTTGATGGCGGAATGGTCATTAAGAAATCTGAGCCGGGAGTGGCAGTCACAGCGGCAAAGGACAATAAGAATCTGTATTCCGTAATGCCTTCGTATGTAAAAGCATTCCTTGATCTTGACTGTGAAGGTGAGCCGCCGCTGACACTTTCCGAATTCAGGAAGACTATTGTCAGTTGTTATAAGAATGACATTCAGACAGTTGATCATCCTGCCAGAGAAATTGAAAGCGAATACACAATTGAAGCAGATAAAGTATATTACAGATTTTCAAGAGAAGGAAAAGACATATTGTCTGATGCTTCACTCAAAATCCGTAAAGGCGAAATATATACTCTGATGGGGCTGAACGGCTCGGGAAAGAGTACATTACTGTCTCTTCTGTCCGGACTTAAAAAGCCTGTGTCTGGGAAAATAAGGATCTGCAGAAAAGAAATTAAGGAATACAGGAATGGGGAACTGCACAGGGAGTGTCTTGTCAGTGTGCCCCAGGATCCGACATGGATCTTTTCCAAAGAGACGGTAGAAGAGGAACTCAAAGGCTGCTCAAAGGGCGAAGAGATGATATCTTACGATTTCAAAAAGATTTATTCTCATCATCCTTATGACATATCCGGAGGCGAAAAGCAGCTCGTTGTTCTTGCCAAGGCTCTGTCAAAGAATCCCAAGGTGCTTCTTCTTGACGAACCCACAAAAGGGCTCGATTACAGTTCAAAATGCGTAATTGCAAAAATACTGAAAGAACTGTCT
The DNA here is from genome assembly GCA_902791785.1 of uncultured Ruminococcus sp. GTDB lineage: Bacteria > Bacillota > Clostridia > Oscillospirales > CAG-272 > CAG-841. The sequence continues at coordinate 6,765 of CADAXH010000017.1, forward strand.
GAAGAAAAGATAACAATATTGACAGTCACACACGACATAGAATTTGCATGCATGGTTTCAGACAGGTGCGGACTGCTTTTCAACGGAAGTGTCGTGACTGAAGACAGACCGGAAAAATTCTTCTCCGGAAAATTCTATTCAACATCAATAGCCAAGGCTTCGAGCGGGTACTATACGGATATAGTCAGATCAGAAGACCTGGTAAAAATCTGTAAACAGAACGGGAAAAGATAATGATCAATCCAAAAATCAGCAGAGTGATAAGGTATGTAATTCCATTTTTGCTTCTGCCGGTGACAGTAGTCATCGGGAGCATGTATGCGCGCGAAAAAATGAGTGCATACATAATACTGGCAGTTACAATCCTGACATTGGCTCTCCTGATTTTCGGAAGCGAGAAAAAGGGAAAGGGATCAGGCAGGGCAGTGCTGATTGCCATATTCACGGCACTTGCCATAGTCGGAAGGTTCATTCCAATAGTCAAACCCGTCTGCGCGATTATCATAATAGGCGGAATATATCTCGGAGCCGAGTCGGGCTTTGCCATCGGAGCGTTTGCAGCTCTCATATCTAATTTCTCATTTGGTCAGGGACCATGGACGCCTTTCCAGATGCTCGGATGGGGACTCATCGGCCTGATTGCAGGTCTCTGCTCAGGACTGTTCAGAAAAAACAGAATCGCCGTATATATTTACGGCGGATTCTGCGGAATATTATATTCATTCTTAATGGATGTCTGGACTGCTCTGTGGTATGAGTCAGAAGAATTCTGGAGTCTTTATGTGATGGCAATAGTGGACGCTGTTCCGTATACTATAGTATATGCAGTTTCAAACGTACTGTTCCTCATCATTCTTCTGAAGCCGTTCGGAAGAAAACTCGAAAGGGTGAAAATCAGATACGGATTGTAGAAAACAAATTGGCGTGGTCGTCGCGACCACGCCTTTTCTGTTATATTTTATTCTACGTCGTTGTCCCACTTTTTGGCAATCTCGTCATATTTGTCGGTGTAAGACTTTATTGTCTGTCTGATTTTCATCATGTCTTCTTTTGTCTTTCCTTCGAATATGAGGACGAGTTCGGGAAGGTTGGATGATGCTCTTACAAGGCCCCAGCCGTCTTCGAATGAAACTCTTGCTCCGTTTATGTCGCATACTTTTCCGGGGAAGTCTCTCTTGAGTTCTTCAACAAGCTTTGCCACTACTTTGTACTTGACTTCGTCAGCACATGTTGCCTTGATTTCAGGTGAAGTGTAGTAGTGCGGGAATGCGTCAATTACCTGGGATACAGTCTTTTCGGTATTTGAGAAATATTCAAGAAGTTTTGCAGCTACAAATGAAGCATCGTAAAATCCGTAATACTCGTCTCCGCCAATGAAGATGTGTCCGCTTCTCTCGCCTGCGAGAACTGCATTTGATTCACGGAGTTTGGCTTTGATGTATGAGTGGCCTGTCTTCCACATGATAGGAACACCGCCCGACTGGTTGATTACGTCAATAAGTGTCTGTGAACATTTTACATCAAATACAACAGCACCACCCGGTGTCTTTTCAAGACGCTTCTTTGCGAGGACAGCAAGCAGAGTGTCTGACCAGATGTTGTTTCCTCTTTCGTCTATGACGCCTATTCTGTCTCCGTCACCGTCAAAAGACATACCGAGGTCAGCATGGATGTACGGATGCAGAATCATCTCGCGCATTTTTGCCCTGCCCTTGAGGTCTGACGGGTTAGGATAGTAGTTCGGATAGCTTGTATCCGGGTCGCAGTGAAGCTGGAATGTCATGCATCCGAGTCTTTGGAAGATTTCGTATGCGTAAAGTCCTGCTCCGCCGTTTGCACAGTCAATTACAACTCTGAGTTTCTTCGGACCCATGTGGATTCTTGAAACTATGTTTTCAATGTATGCGTCCCTGACGTCAATTTCTGTGTAGTTGCCGAGAGGAAGGTTCTCGTCTTCTGTGTCGAGAAGTGAATATACTTCCTTGATGTCGTCGGGCTCAAGTGTCCTTGAATAGCCGTTTGCAAATTTGAATCCTGACCAGCCGTCCGGATTGTGGCTTGCCGTAACCATTACAGCGCCTTCGCATTTAAGATGGTACTGTGCAAAATATGTTACGGGAGACAGAGTCAGTCCGATGAAATATACATCGATACCGGTCTCTCTCAATGCCTTTATTGATGCCTCTGCAAAAGAAGGAGAACATGTTCTGTTGTCATATCCGACTACAGCTCTTGTTATATTTCTCTTTCTGAGGTATTTGGAATAAGCCTTGACTATTCTGTATACGTTGGTCGGGTTAAGCTGCTCATCGTTAACCTGGCCTCTGATGTCATACTCGCGGAACATGCTCCTGAATCCGACAGTATATTTTGTATCTTCAATCATAATTGTATACCAATCTTTCTATCTGCTCTCTCGCAGTAAAAATATATTAAAGTTCTTTTCCGTCCCAGTTGTGCCATACGTTTGTGACATCGTCATCATCGTCGAGTGCGTCGAGAAGGTTTGTCATGTGGTTGATGGCATCTTCTGTTGAAAGTGTTACGTAAGTTGAAGGAACTTTGCACACTTCAGCTGATACGAATGTGTATCCTTTTGATTCGAGGTCAGTCTTGACTGCGTCGAGATCATCCGGTTCACATGTGATTTCGAGGATGTTGTCTTCTTCCTCTGAGAAGTCTTCAGCGCCTGCTTCAAGTGCGTCTTCCATGAGTTTGTCCGGATCAACCACTTTGTCGCCGTATTCGTCAACTGAAGAAATGTCGATTACACCCTTGTCTGTGAAAATGAAGCTTACGCATCCGTTCTGTCCGAGGTTTCCGCCGAACTTGTCAAAGTAGTGTCTGAGGTTTCCTGCAGTTCTGTTGATGCTGTCTGTAGCTGTCTCAACTATTACTGCAACACCTGACGGACCATATCCTTCATATATATGCTCTTCATACTGAGCTGCATCCTTATCCGAAGCTCTCTTGATGATACGTTCGATGTTGTCGTTCGGAACGTTGAGGGATTTTGCTTTCTGGATAAGATCTTTGAGTTTTGAGTTTGCAACAGGATCAGGGCCATGCTCTCTTACTGCGATGGCAATCTCTTTGCCGACCTTGGTGAACACTTTGGCTTTCGCTGCATCTGATTTCTCTTTTTTGTGTTTGATGTTACTCCATTTGCTGTGACCTGACATATATTATCTCCTTGTTGCTTAAATTTTCGTTGGTGTTTTCATGCATATGAGCGGAAGTGCATTGCCGAGCACTGTCTTTGTCGCTTTTGTGAGTGCAATTCTCGTGGCTTTGACTTCCTTGTCTTCTGCCGACATGATCGGGCAGTCGTGATAGAATCTGTTGAATGCCGTGCACACGTCGAGGATGTATCTTGTTACATCTGACGGCTCGTAGTCTCTTACGGCACACAGGACAGTTTCACCGAATCTTGAAAGAACCTTCAACAGTTCACGTTCGGGTTTTTCAGTTACCTTGAATTTTGTCTGTTTGGTCTCGCCTACTTTGTTCAGCAGCTGGCAAGTCCTTGCATAGGCATATTGTGCATAAGGTCCGCTGTTTCCGTCGAAAGAAAGAGCTTCGCTCATCACAAAGTTTATATCTTTGATCCTGTCGTTCATGAGATAGTAGAACACAACGGCACCTACGCCTATCTGTTCTGCCACATCTTCGAGGTTCTCCAGGTCCGGACTCTTTTCTCTCATTATGTCCGTGACTTTCGAGACGGCAGTATCTATTAGGTCTTTGATTAGTACGACATTTCCGTTTCTCGTTGAAAGCTTCTCTCCGTCAATGCTTATTGTTCCGTAAGGCACGTGAACCAGCTTGTCGTAGAAGTCGTAACCCATGAGCTCTATTACTTTGAAGAGCTGCTGGAAGTGCAGACACTGCTGAGCGCTCGTTACATAAATGCACTTTGCAAAGTTATAGGTGTTGTGTCTGTACACTGCAGCTGCAATGTCCCTAGTCGGGTAGAGGGTAGAGCCGTCGCTCTTCAGAATGAGGCATGGCGGCATATTGTATTCCGAGAGATCAACTATTGATGCGCCGTTGTCTATCTTCAAAAGACCCTGGTCCTTGAGCTTCTGTACCTGCTCGGGCATCTTGTCTGTGTAGAACGATTCTCCCGCATAGCTGTCAAACTCAATTCCGAGACGCTTGTATGATCTGTTGCACTCGTCGATTGTAAGCTCGACAAACCATTTCCAGAGTGCGAGATTCTCTTCGTCGCCCGTCTCAAGCTTGTGGAATTCTGCTCTTGCCTTGTCGTTGAGCTCCGGATTGTGTTCAGCTTCTTCGTGGAATCTTACATACAGTTTTACAAGTTCGTCAACTCCGCCTTTTTCGACCAGTTCCTTGTTTCCCCAGGTCTTGTAGGCATATATCTGTTTTCCGAACTGGGTTCCCCAGTCGCCGAGGTGGTTTACACCCACGCACTTATATCCCACAAATTCATGGAGCTTTTTGATTGAATGGCCTATTACAGTGGATCCGAGATGACAGACATGGAACGGTTTGCAGATGTTCGGAGAAGAGTAGTCGAGAACGACCGTCTGTCCTTTCCCTATATCCGTCTTTCCGTAATCCTGTCCTTTGTCTATGATACCTTTCAGAAGTTTGTCCGAATAGTATTCATCGGAAATGAAAAAGTTCAAATAACCGCCGACCGACTGTGCCTTTGCAACTGACGGGCAGTCAAACTGTTCTGCCAGTGTCTGTGCTATTACGTTGGGGCCTTTCCTGAAGATCGGACTCAGCTTGAAGCACGGGTACGCAAGGTCGCCCATGGAGTCGTCAGGCGGGTATTCAAACGCTGATATGATATCGCATATTTCCGGGGATGTGCCGTAATTGTTTTTGACAATCTCTGAAATCTTTTCAGCGATAAGTGATTTGAGTTCTGTCATGCTAAATACCTTTTTACATAATAATACATGCTATATTATAAGACAAAACGCGCCTCTAATCAATAAAAATCATTACAATAATGAAAGAAAAGTTAACCAAAAATCCGGTTTCTGTGGAAATGGGAATGTGTGCACTATTCCCAATTTGCGGCATTCATTTTTGTTCAAAGTGATAAAGATATCTTATATATGAAAAAATATTTGAAATGGTGGCGCCCATGATGGTATAATGTACAAAGATAATTATCGGCTTCGGTCGGTCATAATACAAGGTAAAAAACTCGGAGGCTTTTTGATGAAACGTAAAATTGCTTTATTACTTGCAATAGCAATGTTTGTTCTTGTCTTAGCCGGATGCTCCAAAATTGTTGCTCCGGATAAGAACGGTGCAGTCATAGATATCTACATGGGTACAAAGATTTATGACGTTGACCCTGCAAAGAACTATCTTGACGAAAACGTTGTTAAGTTCATTAATCTCATTTTCCAGGGCCTGTTTACGGTAAACCCGAACGGCGGAATTGAAAAGGCACTGTGTCAGTCATATGAGACATATGTCGATGAGAGAACAAATGACAAAGTAATGAGAATAAAAATAAACACAACATACTGGAGTGACGGCTCACTCGTACAGACAAACGATCTTGTATTTGCCTGGAAGAGAATACTTGAGCCTGAATTCGAGTCAGAAGCCGCATGCCTTCTCTACGGAATCAAAGGTGCAAGAGACGCCAAACTCGGTAAGATCGGTATCGACGACATAGGACTTGTTGCAATCAGTAAGAACCTCCTTGAAATAAGATTCGAAGACGGTGTTGACGTTGACGAATTCATCTACAACCTCGCAAGCCCCGCCCTTGTTCCGCTCCGCGAAAACAAGGTTACACAGTATGAAGACACATGGTCAAAGACAAGCACCGACCTTTCAACAAACGGCGCATTCAAAGTCAAAAAGTTCTCATCAAATCCTACAGAAGTCATAATCCTTGAAAGAAACAAATACTACTATCGTAACTGGACACTCAGTTCAGAACAGCTCGACAAATACGTAATCCCATATAAGATTTACATCCACTACGACGCAACTCTTGACAACGATGTTGTATATGCAAAAGAAGAAAATGAAGACGTAAAGACGATGTTCGTAAACAACGAACTGTTCTACGTTTCAAACCTCACAAAGGAAACAGTAGGCGGATACAGCTCAAAAGCTCTCAAGACAAACGACCTCGCTTCAACATATTCATATCTGTTCAATACAAATGTTGAACTGTTCAAGAATGCTCAGGTAAGATATGCTCTCTCAATTGCACTCGACAGAACTGAAATGGCCGAGGCAGTCGGAACGGGAAGCAAGGCTGCAACAGGTCTCATTCCTTCCATGATATTCGATACAAAGAAGGGAACTTCATTCAGAAAAGTAGGCGGAGACATTCTCAGCACATCTGCTCAGACAGACGAAGCAAGACAGATCCTGTCAGCACAGGGAATTGATCCGAGCAAACAGAGCTCAATCTACCTCTATTACCTTACAGACACATTGAACGACAGCTACTACTCAGCTCAGAAAGGCTTTGCAAGCAGAGAAAAGAGAATGGCTGAACTCGTCAAAGCTTCATGGGAAGCTCTCGGATTCAAAGTTGTTGCTAAGGGCGTTGCTCCGAACGAGTTCTTCGACACATACAAGTCGGGAGACTTCGATGTAATAGGAATGGATTTCCAGATGCTTTCAGCTTACGCTTTCGGCGCACTTGCTCCGTTTGCTACAGATTTCTCCGGTTCAGTAAGACTTATTGAAGCAGGAGACGCTGAATTCGATGAATCACTCGGACTTTCAAGATACTACGTAAACAACACACATGCTACAGGCTATTCTGACAGCTCTTATGACGAACTCATAAAGAATGCATTTGCTGCAGAATCACAGAAAGAAAAAGCAGAACTTCTCCACCAGGCAGAAGAGAAACTTCTTAAGGACGGCGTGGTTGCTCCTGTAGTATTCAATGCAGACACATATGCAGTTTCAGACAAGATTTCAGGTATAACAGTCAACTTCTTCGGAACAAAGATGTTCACGAGAACGGAACTGAAAGATTATCTCAACTACCTTCACTAATTGATCATAAATACAGAATCGGCCCGGATTTTTCCGGGCCGGTGTTTTCATATTCCCATCACTATTGTGATAATAAGGGGTTTTCTTTTTGTTCTTGTATAGATCAGTTCGCCGAGAACCGATTTGACGTTTGACCTTATGAGGGCAAAGTCGAGCGAACCTTCACTCAGTGTGTCGAATATTGCATTTCTGGCCGCATTCTTTATTTCGTTTACAAAAGGCAGGTTGTCG
>CADAXH010000018.1 GCA_902791785.1 uncultured Ruminococcus sp.
GCTTGTTGAGCAGCTGCTGGTTCAGTTCACAGTTCCACGCCCAGAAAGGCGCTCCTCTGTACTCGGATGTAGGATTTCTGAACAATTCCCTGTCAATTTCCTTTGACGTGTTTTTCTTGTATAACATACGCTGACTCCTATCAAAATCTTCAATGAAAATTATACCCACGGCAACATGAAAAATCAACCGACAATGATTATTGGTTGCATTATTTTATTAATATGTTATAATAAACCGTACGTTTGTACAATTTGGGGAGGGGGATATGAAAAACAGAAAAGAAGCAAAAGAACATATCCTGCTCTCAGCAGGCAAACTGATAGCTTACAGGGGCTACGTAAACGTTTCCATGAGGGATATTGCTAAAGAGGCAGACGTCTCCCTGGGACTTTTGACGTACTATTACATAACAAAAGACAACCTGTTTACCGCCCTTGCCTCAAAACTTGTTACCGGCATATTCGACGAAATCAAGAAGGATATTAATCTTGAAGGCAGCGCACTTGAAAAGATGAGTACTATAGCCGTCTCATTTGAAAAAGTGCTGCGCAGCGACAAACTCAGAGCCAAGGTTCTTATTGAGTTCATGACCCAGTCGCTGTGGAACAAATCCTTCAAAAAACAGGTCGGTATGCTGTATGACGAAGTGGCGAGGATCCTGAGAGAAGATGTTCTTAAAGAAGAAGTTGTCTCAAACAATGAACTGCTGAAAAAGTACACTCCGGAACTGCTTGCCAAGGTAATTCTCGGAGCTCTGTTCGGAACACAGTTTGAGATGGTGCTTTTCGAGAACATGAGTGAAAAAGAAACAGACGACATCTTCTCAGTCGGAAAAGACATCATTAATCTCGTTGCAAATTATTCAAAGGAAGAGGAAAAAACTCATGAGCAATGAAAGAAAGAGACGTTTCGGAGACAGAAACGACGGTTACAGAATCAAGGAAGCTGATCCGATACATTCGTTTATGCCGTTCATGCTTCCAAACAGATGTGATAACGAAGCTGTAATGTCCGAACTTGTAACGCTCGACAAAATCAACGAATATGTAGCAAAAAAGAACGAAACCAATCCCGAATTCAAATACACAATGTTTCATGTTATCTGCGCTGCAATTGCAAAGACGATGTACCTGAGACCCAAGATGAATTATTTCTACAAAAACAAAAGACTTTTTGAGAGAAAATTCATTTCCGAGACATTCATTGTAAAGAGGCAGCTCGTCGACAACGCAGGAGAGACACTCGCCATAGTCAATTTTGACACTGACAGCGAACTGTCACCGCTTGAGCAGTTACATTCACAGCTTGAAAAGATAGTATTTGCCGTCAGAAAGGAAAACAAGGACGACGGAGCCACGGATACCATGTCATTTTTGAAGAAACTCCCGAAATTCATTCTGGACATCTTCATGGGATTCATCAATTTCCTTGACAACCACGGCCGTCTTTTCAAGGATTTCGTGAAGATCGACCCGTATCACCAGTCGGTATTCCTCTCAAATACAGGAAGCATCAAGCTGACTGCAGAATACCACCATCTTGCAAATTTCGGAACAAACTCATTCTTTGTGCTGATCGGCGAGAAACACATGCATCCGTTCTATGACAAAGACGGAAATGTTGAGATGAAAGAGGCTCTCAGACTGGGGCTTACGATAGACGAGAGAATCGCTGACGGAACATATTTTGCAAATTCTCTTAAAATACTGAGAAAAATATTTGAAAACCCGGATCTTCTCGATCTCCCCTTTTCAGCAAGTATCGACAAGGAGTAATAACTGAAAATGTCAGAACTAAAAACACCATGGATGGAACACTACGGCGATGTTCAGTTTCATCTTGAATATCCAACAACCACATTAGCGGGACAGATTCTCAAGAGCGCCGCAGAAAACCCGGATAAAATCGCAATTTCATACATGGGCAAAAACATAAAATACAGCGAACTCGCATCCAGAATCCAGACAACTGCGAAAGCATTTATTGCGCTTGGAGTCAAGCCTGACGAAATGGTCACAATCTGTCTTCCGAACTGTCCTCAGGCAGTATATGCAATGTACGCACTCAACCTGATAGGCGCCATTTCCAGCATGATTCACCCTCTTTCTTCAGAAGGTGAAATCGTCCAGTACCTTGATCAGGTATCCAGCAGATTTGCAATCACCCTTGACCTTTTCAAGTACAAATTTGACGAAGTTGTCAAGAAACATCCGCTTGAAAAGCTCATAATCGCGTCAGCTGCCGATGAACTCAACCCCGTTGTCAGAGTCGGTGTAGGCGCCTTCATGACAATCAAGAAGAAAAGAGTTCATCTCGACAAGAGCGACAGCAAAATAATATCCTGGCCGGACTTTACAAGACTGGCTGATACTGTTGGTGAATATAAGAAATCCGAAAAAACCGCATATGAGACTGCAGTCATTCTCTTCTCGGGCGGAACAACAGGAACCACAAAAGGGATTATGCTTTCAAGCTATAACTTCAACGCATTGGCATATCAGACAATTGAGATGGCTCATGATGTTGATTATTCGATGCTGAAAGTTCTTGCTGCCATGCCTATTTTCCACGGCTTCGGCCTGGGAATCTGCATTCATACATTCCTGGCCCTCGGCGGAACATCAATACTCGTTCCGAGATTCAACGTAAAGAGTTACGCCGGTCTGATAAAGAAGAAAAAGCCTAACTACATCGCCGGTGTTCCGACTCTGTATGAGGCACTCACAAGAACAAATTATCTTGACGGAGTTGATCTGAGCTTCCTGAAAGGAGTATTCTCGGGCGGAGATACCCTTCCTACAGAACTCAAGAAGAGATTCGACAAGTATCTTGACGATCACGGCTCAAAAGTTCACGTAAGAGAAGGTTACGGAACAACAGAATGCGTGACGGCAAGCTGTCTGACTCCTTACTGCGAAGAGCGTGAAGGAAGTATCGGTCTGCCGTTCCCTGACACCTATTACAAGATCTGCAAACCGGGTACAACCGAAGAAGTACCATACGGAGAAGAAGGCGAAATCTGTCTCACTGGACCGACTCTCATGCTCGGCTATCTCAACAATCCCAAAGAGACTGCTGACACTCTCAGACGCCACGAAGACGGAGAGACATGGCTGCACACGGGCGACCTCGGTGTAATGGACAAAGACGGATTCATCTACTTCAGACAGAGACTCAAGAGGATGATAATAACGAGCGGATACAACGTCTATCCGTCGCAGCTGGAAAACATTATAGATGCGCATCCCGCTGTTCAGATGAGCTGTGTAATCGGAGTCAAGGACTCATACAAGATGCACAAGATAAAAGCATTTGTTGTACTCAAAGACGGCTATGTCGCAAGCGAAGACATAAGACAGCAGATTTACAGCTACTGCAAAAAGAACATAGCAAAATATGCTATGCCCTATGAAATAGAATTCAGGGATTCTCTTCCGAAGACACTTGTAGGAAAAATAGCTTACACTGTCCTTGAAAAAGAAACCGAAGAAAAAGAAAAACTCAAAGAAGAACTCAAAAACAATCAGTAAACAATACAGGCTGTGAACTATCATTTTCACAGCCAAATTTGTTATTTATTGATCGGTTTTGCAATTCGTTCGTTTTTTAAAGAATCGCACGATGTTGTTGACAATTGTTCAAAATCATGAATGATTGAATGTTCAAAGGAGGAGTTTGATTATGGTAGTAACAGCAACAGAATTCAAAACTCATCTTGGTAAATACCTGGAAATCGTTAACGAAGAGGATATTCTTATTACCAAGAATGGGAAAGTCATAGCTCAACTTTCAAAACCACAATATAACGAACTCGCAGCAATCAGAAGTATTGTTGGAATTGCTGATAATGAGTCTGGTGTTTCGCTTGATGAGATAAAGGAAGAGAGATTGAAAAGGCAATAAATAAAGTAATAACACCAAAGGTATTTGCAGGTTAATTACAGCGAGGGGCTGTTACGAAACTAAAATTTCTTAACAGCCCCTGGCAAATTATTTATTGTTTTGTCTCTGGAATATCTAACATTCTTAGAATTCCTTTGAAAGTATCTTGACCATCAAGACAAGTATCTATAAGCCATCCTTTTTCTTGTCTCCAATTTGTTAAGCCTCTATAATAGAAGGCTTTTTTGGAGTCTTCGATAATGAATGGTATGATATTCCATCTTAAACATTCTTTGAAGGCGATTAGTCTTCCAACACGACCGTTTCCATCTTGAAATGGATGAATGTATTCAAATTCAGCATGGAATGCAACAATATCTTCAATGGTTATGTTCTTTTTAGAAGAATATTCATCGATGAGGTTCTTCATAGCAGCAGGAACATCTTTGGGTTTACAAGTTTCTCTTCCTCCTACCACATTGGCGCGTTTCTTATAATCGCCAACAGCGAAGTAATCAAGCATTGAATCTTTGGTTCCTTGTTTAAGAAGAAAATGGAATTGCTTGATAATATCTTCATTAAGTGGCTCTAATGCTTTATCAATTGCGTAGTCGATACAGCGAAAGTGATTACTTGTTTCAATGACATCATCAACAGGAACAGCTTCACCAAGCGGAAGAATTGTTCTTGTCTCAAAGATGAGTCTTGTATCATCTTCAGAAAGTTTGCTACCTTCAATGTGGTTAGAATTATATGTCATTCTAACTTGTGTCTCATGATATAGTCCACCTTTGATTTTAGCATTTTTTTCATCTCTAAGAATTTGAAGGATATGATTATCTAGTATTTCTGTGAAAAGATCTTCAATCCTACAACCGAGGAAGTCTGAGATTTTTTTCAATACATTTGTTGCAATCTTTTCACCCTTAGATATCTTGGCGATAGTTCTTGATGAAATACCAAGATTCGTAGATAGGTTTGACTTGTTAAGCCCGATTGCATGTAGTCTTGTTTCTAGTGGTTTGTATGAAAACATAAAAGGCCTCCTTGCTTAATTCTTTACTTATTGTACCACAAAGCAACCAAAAAGTAAAGATTTGCACATAAAGAAGTAAAGATTAAAACTAAAATCTTTACTTTTATAACTTATACATTGGCCAAATTTGCGCAAAAAAGAGCTGCTTAAAAACCCTGTTTGTTTGCTGGGTTTTTAAACAGCCCCTTTTGTATTGCATATTAATTCTGAGATACAAATGACAGGAACGATTCTTCGGGGAGAGGCTTTGAGTGATAGTATCCCTGAATATAGTCGATGCCATACTCGAACAGCCTGTCTTCCTGTTCCTTTGTTTCGACGCCTTCCTGAAGCACCTTGAAACGGATGTCCTTAAGCATCCTTGTCATTAGCTGCAGCGTTTTGTCCGCATCCTCGTTTACGTCGGATTTGTCCAGAATGGATTTGTCAAACTTTACCAGTTTGATGTTCATGTCATAAAGATTAATGAAGTTTGAATATCCTGTGCCAAAATCGTCAAGCGAGAAAGTGAATCCGTCATTGCAGAACTCATTCATCATGGAAAGAGCCTGCTCCTTGTTTTCTATGAATGAAGACTCTGTGATTTCAAAATTGATGGATGACGGATTAACGTCATATTTCTCCATAATCCTTGAAAATGACTTGTATGTGTCGGGGTCCATTATCTGGATTGGCGACAGGTTGACTTCGATATAATCTATATTCTTCAGTTCTTCCCTGTGCTCTGACCATAGCCTGAGTACTTTTTCAAATACTATTCTTCCGAGCGCTGTAATTCTTCCTGTTCTTTCCGCAATCGGAATGAATTCTCCGGGAGAAATGAATCCGAGTTCTTCGTCATTTATCCTTGCAAGTGCCTCTGCCGAATCAATCCTGTTCTTTTCCCTCGAAAAGATCGGCTGGTAATAGACCAGAACGGATTTGTTGTCTATAGCCCTCGTCAGCGCCTCTTCAACCTGGTGCTGCCTCTTGAGATTGTCCAGCACTTCTTTTCCGTAGTTTCCGGGAGTTTTGTATTCGGAGTTGATTATGAGTGAGATTTCTTCAAGCGACTCCGTGTCAGAAGGCAAAGAAAGGTAATAGTATTCCGGATAGAAATGAACATGCTGTTCATTGATTCCGAAAGGCTGTTTGAGCCTTTCTTTAATGAGCATCATCTTTTCGTCTCGTCTGGCCTCATTTTCAAACAAAATTGAAATATTTCCGTCGTCGCAGTCAAAATATCTGCACCCTTCAACAGTCTGGAAGAATGCTCCCACTTCACGCATTGCATTCATTACAACGTCAACGCCCAGAGAAGAATTGAGATGTCCCAGATCTGCAAGTTTTATTATGACCAGTTCCCTTTTGTCGTGATGATACAGAATTCTTCTGGCCTCGTAAATGAAGGACGGACGGTTATAAAGCTTTGTTACAGGGTTTCTTGCCTGGTCTTCCGTTTCAAAAGTGAACGTCATGAAGAACAGAGCCAGAGCCGATACGAACAGTTCAATGAGAAGATTCTCAATGAAGAACTGAATGGCTATTGCCAAACCTGCTGCAACAATGTAGACGACACACAGAAGCGCATGTCCTTTGGGCAGAACTCTTCTGTATTTTACAGCTTCGTAAAGCGAAATAATGAGATATCCCGCAGCAATCAGATACAAGAACAGAATGCCGCCTCCGTGCTTGTACGAATAGTCCTCGAAATAATAAATGAAATGAGTGAACGGATTTGTCACGATCAGCAGAATTGAAATCGTGCACGGAATACTCGACAGCGAGAAAAAGAGTCCGGAATTCTTGTATTTGCCTATCATCTTGTTGATATATGCAAACCAGAACAGAGGCGCCATGTTGTGGAAGAACAAAAATGCTCCCTGGAAGAAATCCAGCAAATTCATGTCAACAGTAATAGGCACTCCCGCCGCTCTCTCTTTTTCTATTGTATTGATCATAATATTGGCTGCCACGTCGAGAATACCGCTGACTGCGGTCAGAATCAGAAGACAGAAGAACAATATATTCCTGTTTCTCTTAAGATTCTTTCTCTCAAGCAGGATAAAAGCTGAAAGCAGCGACAATATTACTGCAACTACTTCGTATTGGTATATATACCTTAGTTCACTCATTTTGCTATTTTTTCCTAATATTTCCTATTTTCAGTAATCTATTACAACCATCTGATGACATTCAAAACTGTCAACTGTGTAAGTGAGAACATTGTCAGTATAGTCATAGTCTATATCTATGTTCTGCGGAGCAAGATATACTCTCTTCGGTCTGTCATAGAGTTTCAGGGACACTTCCGTGTTGTACACGGGAACAATGTCTTCAATGACTTCCGTCTTCTGTCCTCTCTTTACCGGTGAAGCATACAGCAGGTGATTTACATATCTGCTCTCTTCCGTCTGGTTCATGAGAGTCACTACACCCTGAGCGCCGAGATTGGTTGTCAGGGTCTTGTCGTCGCCGAGAAGAACGTCAAGAACATGTTCAATTGTCCTCTTTGCAATAAGGGATCCCTTGGTTGCGTATTCTGTGAACAGTCTGAAAGAAATGTATGCTCCGTCCTTTCCGACTGTAATTGCCGGTGAAGACGTATCAGGATTGTTCGGTGTATGTGCGTGCGAACAAAAATGGAAAGTCGATCTGTTGAAATACGGATCTTCCCTGATTCCGAGAACTTCACCCGTCGCCTCTATATCACTCGATTCCTGGAATATGACGTAAGGAGCGTCAAACAATCCTTCCATCTCAAAATCCGGTCTCAGATAGGCAGGACAGTACTTGCATGGTCCGATATAGTCAGCTCCCAGATCAAAAGCAAATGCATCTGTGTCTGAATACAGACCCGAATCGCCTGTGGCTAGAATTTTTCCGCCGTCATTGACGAATTCTCTCAGTTTTCCTGCGACTTCGTCGTCAAGTCTTGAGTCGTCGGTGAGGATTATGAGCTTGTATTTCCCGAGATCTGCTTCAAGATCCACGATATCGAAAAGATATTTGCCTTCAAGAAGGATTCTCGTTGCACCGGTGGTGCCCATCCATGACAGTCTGCCTGGTGACGGCATGCCCGGATTCATATGATAGAAAAGAGCTTCCTGAGAAAGAATTGCAATATCTGCAACAGACTCGACGTGGTCAAGCCACGGCTCCTTCTCCTCTATCTCCCTGTATGCGGTTCCTATGAGCTTGTATGTTGCGTTCTCCATGTATCCGAGTGGATGCATCTGGTCTCCGATGCAGACCTTTGCTCCGTTTGCCACTGAAAGAGCAGCTTCGTATCTCAGAGCGTTCGGATGCTTGAATCCGCCGAACTCACCCCAGCTCTGGTGGAATTTACCTGTCATGCCTGAGAATTCCATTCCGAGCGTCCTCGCGTATGCTGCAGACATCGGGAAATGGTCATATCCCCAGTTGCCCGTAGGCAGACTCTCGAGTTCGAGATGGGTGTTTGCATAACTGAAATCCCTGTGTCCGGGCTGAATGTGTCCTGCGTTGTGGAACACCGGAAGTCCCGGTTTATGCTTGTCTATGGCTTCCCTTACTCTTCTGGTGTAATTGTTATATACTTCCACTGCAAACTTGTATGCATTCTGATCGTCGTAAGGGTCAAGACCTCTTTCCCTCATGGATTTCACGCAGTATTCGCAGTAGCATGTGCATGCTCCTACAATATCCAGGAATATTCCGTCGCTGTCATACTTTTCGACAACTTCCTCTATCTGGGGAATGAGATAATCCAGATACGGAGTATTCATACAGAACTTGTGATAACCCGGAATTGTGAAGTTCTTGGTCCATGCAATTGACTGGTCCTTTTCTCTCATGAGCCAGTCCGGATGGATTCTTGCCATCTTTTCGTCAAGACCCACTGAAAGATATGCCTGTACCTTGACTCCTATCTCGTGAGCCGCTTCGATTTCTTCTCCGAGAAGATCAAAATCCAGCGTCGGATGCATTGTATTTGCCTCCGCCGGGAAATATGCCCATCCGTGGTGACACTTTGCAAAGACGGTTATCTGGTTCACGTGTCCTGTGATCAGCGCTCTCTGAAAATCTTTTTTTGTGAATTTTGAACCGACTCCCGGCATTTCTTCCGATGTGTGGTAATCAAGATGCACCTGTCTGAAATTCATTTGCTTTTCCTCCCTCATTCCGTTGCGAAAAAATTACAGCGGAGCAACTTCTTCGTTTGTGTATGCCTCAAGGATGTCGTTTTCCCTGATATCGTTGAACTTTTCAAGGCCTATGCCGCATTCATATCCTGTGGCAACTTCCTTGACGTCGTCTTTGAATCTGCGGAGAGAACTGATCTTGTCTTCGAAGATGACGATACCGTCCCTGACGACCCTGATAAATGAAGATCTTGTGACTTTCCCGTCCTGGACATAAGAACCGGCAATAGTTCCGACGCTCGGAACCCTGATCGTCTGTCTGACCTGTGCATGGCCGAGAACGACTTCCTTGAATACAGGATTGAGCATTCCCTTGATTGCGGCCTTGATTTCGTCAAGACATTCGTAAATGATTCTGTATGTTCTGACGTCAACTTTGAGTTCAGCTGCTCTGTCCATGGCAACCTTGTCCGGTCTTACGTTGAATCCGACTATGATTGCATTTGAAGCAGATGCGAGCTTGACATCGTTTTCTGTGATACCGCCGACGCCCTTGCTTATAACCTTGACGTTGACTTCGTCGCAGGTGAGTTTTTCAATTCCCTGCTTGACTGCTTCAGCAGATCCGTAAACGTCTGCCTTTACAATAACGTTGAGGTCCTTTACGCCGCTCTCGATCTGTTTGAACAAATCGTCGAGTGATACATTTGCTGCGCTTGCAAATTCTGCGTCTTTCTCTTTTGTTCTTCTCTGTTCTGCGAGTTCCCTTGCCATCTTTTCGTCTTCAACGGCATTGAATTCGTCGCCTGCAAGAGGAACATTGTCTATACCTACAATGAGTGCCGGGTAAGCAGGACCTGCTTCCTTGATGTTCTTTCCGTTCTCGTCCTGCATGATCCTTACACGTCCGACTGATGTTCCGGCAATAACCGTATCTCCGATGTGAAGTGTACCGTTCTGGACAAGAACCGTGGCTGTCGGTCCGAGACCTTTCTTCAGGCTGGCTTCAATTACCACGCCCTTTGCTCTTCTTGTAGGATCTGCCTTGAGTTCCTTGAGTTCTGCAACAAGCAGTACGTCGTCAAGAAGTTCCTTGATACCCGTCTTCTTGAGAGCAGATACAGGCACGCACATAACGTCGCCGCCCCACTCTTCGGGAACGAGATCATATTTCATGAGTTCCTGCTTGATCTGGTCAGGGTTTGCATTAGGCTTATCCATTTTGTTTACGGCAACTATGATGGAAACTCCAGCTGCCTTTGCGTAGTTGATAGCTTCGACTGTCTGAGGCATTACGCCGTCGTCGGCAGCAACAACGAGGATTGCTATATCCGTAGCCTGAGCGCCGCGGGCTCTCATCGCACCGAAAGCTTCGTGTCCCGGTGTGTCGAGGAATGTGATCGGCTTGTCGCCCACCTTTACTGTGTAGGCACCGATTGACTGTGTGATTCCGCCTGCTTCTCCTGCTGTTACATGAGTGTTCCTGATTGCGTCGAGCAGTGATGTCTTACCATGGTCAACGTGACCCATTACGCATACAACGGGAGGTCTTTCAACCATGTTTTCTTCGCTGTCTGCTCTCTTTTCGTCAAACAGTTTCTCTTCTATTGTCACGACAACTTCCTTTGTCACGACCGCATTCATGTCTTCTGCAACAAGGCATGCGGTGTCGAAGTCGATTGTCTGGTTTGCATTTGCCATTACGCCGAGTGTCATAAGCTGCTTGATAACTTTTGCAACATTGACCTTGAGCTTGACTGCGAGCTCGGAAACAGTGATTTCATCGGGGACTGTGATCTTAATCGGCTGTTTCTTGATCTTCTCGATTTCAGCTCTTCTGAGCTTGGCAAGCTGAGCGTCCTGCTCCCTCTTCTTCTTGTCGAACTGAGGATTCTTTTTATTCTTGAATTTTTCTCTCTCGGGCTGTTTTGATCTGCGTGCAGATTCAGGAACAAAGCTCTCGAGTTTTTCGTAATCGTATTTGCTTGTGTCTTCGTATCCCGCTCTTGTGTCGATGACTCTCGTTTTCTTTGTAGCGGTTACTGTTTCGCCTCCGCCGCGCATGTTTGCGACATTGTAGTTCTTCTGCTGCTTCTGATCGGAAGAATTGTTCTTGTTCTCTTCTTTCTTCTTCTGGGCAGGCTGCTGGATAGGATGAGCGAATCTTTCCGCAGACTTGCTTGCGCCTCTTTCGGAGGTGTGAGCGAACGAAGTCTTTATCTGAGGCTTGTTCTGGGTCTGAGGCTTTTTCTCTTCCTGTTTCGGTTTCTGTTCAGAGGACGGAGTCTGGGTCTGCTGCTTCTGTTCAGGCTGAGCAGCCGCAGATGTTTCAGCAGTCTCCTTCTTTTCTTCCTGCGGTTTTTCGGGCTTGGGTTCAACCTTCTTCGGTTCTCTCTTTATATCTGCCTTTCCCGCAAGATAGTCTTCCATATTCTTGATCTGGTTCTCCATTGTGAGCTTGTAGAAGAGTATGGAAAACTCCGAGGCGTCCAGATTCCCCGTTGTCTTCTTGTCCGGTACTCCGCTCTGAGCAAGAGCATCGACAATATCCTTGCTCTTCAGATCCAGATCCTTTGCTATTAAGTTGATTTTAAATGTCAATTCTGTTTTTGACGCCATACGCTAAGTCCCCCTTTATTAAGCGAATGAATCTATGCTTTTAGAAAGTAAGTTCTTGAAGTTTTTGTCGCTTATGCCGACGCAGTAGGCAAGTTCTTTCCCGACCGCCTTCCCGAGTTCCTCAACAGAAATATCCACAAAGAATATGTCCGTATGTGTATAATCGGCTCTGTTT
The DNA here is from genome assembly GCA_902791785.1 of uncultured Ruminococcus sp. Classification (GTDB taxonomy): domain Bacteria; phylum Bacillota; class Clostridia; order Oscillospirales; family CAG-272; genus CAG-841. The sequence goes on from CADAXH010000018.1 coordinate 11,817, forward strand.
TTCAGTTTCTTTTTCGTGTTGTCCGAGGCATCATTGCTGACAATTACCATAAAAAGTCCGTCAGTGCTCATTTTTTCATATATGTTGTCACTGCCGAGAACGGCCTTTCCGGCCTTTCTGGCAAGCCCCAGATTACTGAGAAAAATCTGTCTTATATTTTTGTTTTCACGCATTTTCTATTTCTTTTTCAAGTCTGGCAAATATTTCATCAGGTATTTCGGTTTCAAGTGTTGAAGCCAGTCTCTTCCTTGCGAGCTTCAGGCATTCTTTCTTTGGACAGATGTATGCGCCTCTGCCGGATTTCTTTCCTGTTCTGTCAAGTTCTATGCCGGCGCCTTCAGGGAGTCTGACTATTCTTATGAGGTCAAACTTGGATTTCCTCTCCCTGCACCCTATACATTGTCTCTCAGGTACTTTCCTCTTGATATCTGCTGACATTTTTCACCTCAATCAGTTTGTCTTTATGTCTATCTTGATTCCCGTGAGTCTTGCGGCAAGACGAACGTTCTGTCCCTCTTTGCCTATTGCAAGAGACAGCTGGTCGGGAGAAACGATTACCTTGCAGCTTCTCTCGCTGTCCATTGTAACACTGATAACGTTTGCCGGAGCAAGAGCTGCGGCAACGTATTCTTCAGGATTTTCGCTGAACTTGATTACGTCAATTTTTTCGCCGCGCAGTTCATCCACCACGTTCTGGATTCTCGCGCCTCTGTTTCCTATGCATGAACCTACGGGATCGATGTTCTCTTCTCTTGATTCAACTGCAATCTTTGTTCTTGAGCCTGCTTCCCTCGATACGCTTCTGATGACGATGATTCCGTCCTGGATTTCCGGCACTTCAAGTTCGAAGAGTCTCTTTACAAGACCCGGATGATTTCTGGACAGTGTTACAACAGGTCCTCTCATCTCGCTCGTGACTTCAGTAACGTAAACCTTTATGTGATCACCGGCCTCGAGATACTCGCCAGGAATCTGCTCGCTCTTTGTAAGAACAGCCCTGCTTGTCTCTGTCTCAACAACAGCGTCTCCTGTTACGGGATCCACTTTGCTTACGACGGCAGACATGAGTTCTTCCTTCTTGCTTGTGTACGCTTTTACGACTATATTTCTTTCAGCCTCGCGTATGCCCTGAATAATGACCTGTTTTGCGGTCTGGGCACTGATGCGGCCGTATTCCTTGGTTTTCTGGTCAATCTTTATTGTAGAGCCTATTTTTGCCCTCTTGGAGTGTGTCTTTGCTTCGTCGAGGGAGATCTGTGTGTACGGATTCTCTACGTTCTCGACAACCTCCATCAGTTTGATAACTTTGATGTCTTTCTTTTCCGGATCGATTACAACGTCAACATTCTCGTTTCCGCCGTTCTCTCTTTTGAATGCGCTCACAAGACCCGCTCTGATTTTCTCAATCATGTAGTCCTTTGATATACCCTTGGTCTTTTCGAGTTCGTCAAGTGCGTTAAACAATTCTACGTTCATTTTTTTGCCTTCCTTATCCTATGTCTGTGAAATCAAAATGTATGTTGGATTTTGCTATTTGTTTCAGATTGATGCTGATTTCTTTGCCGCTTTCATCTATTGTGACTTTGTCGTCGTCAATTGCTTTCAATACTCCGACATGAATCTTTGTTCCGTATTCGTCCTGAGTGAACAGTTTTACGTCGATCGTCTCACCGATGCATTTCTCATAATGCCACTTTTTTGTCAGTTCTCTCTCGATTCCTGGAGTGCTGACTTCCAGTGTGTATGACTGCTCGATAGGATCTTTTTCATCCAGTCCTCTTTTACGAACTGAACATCCCAGAGGATCAGTCCCATTTCTTCCACAACGGGTTTGATGAACTCCGATACTGTCTCGGCAATTCCAACGTTTTTTGCCATAAAATACTCCTTGCAGTTAATAGTCTTGTTTCAACAAATTGAGAGTGGGCGTCAACCCACTCTCAACCTAGTCTCCTTTTTACACTGAGATATTAACATAAAAATGCTGCAATTGCAAGCAAAAATTTGATTATTTTGCGCCATTTTTGAGTCAAAAACTTGTATTTTTGCTTTTTTTGGTGAATTCTTGGTTTTGCATAAGTTAATGATCATGCCACACATAATGTTTTGTCCGTCTATGCTTGTTTGTTTTTATCAATCATACTTGACTTGCCAATTCTTTAAAAATATAGTCCCACTCCAATCACAATCTTCAGTCACATCTACCGGTTGTCCGTCTATGAATCTGTAAACTCTGCTACCCAAAACCACATTTGCCGATGGTTCGGTCAAATAATATCGCCTCGCTTGCTGACATAAAAGTGTCAAATTCGGGAAAATAGATGAAACATGTTTTTATTCTTAAAAGCTCCCGATTATATAACGAAGGGGCACCAACTGATGTAGTGCTGATATAATCTGATTGAGTGTAAAAAGTATACCATGTTTTGTGTTCAGGTTGTATAAAGAACATGGCATAATCATTTCCTTCACTTGTTACCCACACACACAAGAGTGGAACTATATAGTTAGGATCATATCTATGCGGTCTTCCGAGTATTTCTTCTACCTCCTTGTACGTCATTCCTTCATGTACTAACTTTATGTCTTCTATTGTAGGCTGATGATCCAGTTTATCATCGAACAAATCTTCAAAGAAAACGCACTTATCAGTTACGTCTACTGGTTGACCATCAAAGATTTTATACACTGTTCGAACAAAACTGACTTTAGTATAGGGCTCGGTAATATAATAATCTGGATGTTTATCAATTGGATAATAGTCAACCCCGTCTATTGTATACGACGCCGTCTTTGAAGAATATTCATGTTGGAAACGAGTTTTTACAATATATGGTTCTTCATCAAGTGTTAAATTGCTATATAATTCCACGTATGACTTTAAACTGTCCTTATCTACGCCATTTAAAGAAAATTGCAGACAATAAGAATCTCCATTATCAGCAACCCATACCCGACCATATCCGTTATAGTCGTCCGGGGCCAACATATGAGGTGCACCAATAATGTCTTCTACTTCATAATATGTCATTCCTTTGTGAATTAATTCCATCTGTTCTTCGGTAGGTTGATGGCGGATATATGAATCAAAATTACCATAAACCTTAGTTGTCTCTTGATTTTCACTGGTTTGTGTCGTGTCAAAATAATCAGTTTCTGTTACAATGGTTTCAGTACGAGAAACTATTGTCGCTGTTTCTGTTTCTTTTGTATCGGTTTGCGTAACTATTTCAGTTTCTTCATTTGTCGTCACGTTGTTGCCCGAATTGTTGCAGGACACAAACAGAACCATTATGGCAATAATCAAAAAAGGAAGAATATACATTTTTTTCTTCATAATAAGCACTCTCCTTATGATGGTTTAGTCGTAAATCGGAGTCCAATCCTGACGCCAATATGAATATATTGTTCCGGACCAATCACAATCTTCAGTCACATCTACCGGTTGTCCGTCTATGAATCTGTAAACTCTGCTACCCAAAACCACATTTGCCGATGGTTCGGTCAAATAATA
>CADAXH010000019.1 GCA_902791785.1 uncultured Ruminococcus sp.
AAGCTGCCTTTCGAGAGTTGCTATAAGCTGCTTGATTTCTTTCTTTTCAGAATCGGTCAGATTATCCCTTTCACCTTTAGCATACGCAGTAATAAGAAAAATCTCCTCGTATACTTCAAAATCAACGTAAATGACGCGAACGCTTCCACTTTTTTTTTTTTTTTTGAAAGCAAAACGCATTTTTCGCACTCCGCCTGTTCCTTGCATGACTGATCCGACTTTTGGATCAGCTAGAAGCTGTTCTTGAAGCCTCTTCAAATCGTCATCATTAAGGCCCATATCCTTCCAGCGCGCACGAAAAATTGGCAGTTCAACAAACGTCCTTGTCATTTGGCATCCTTCCTTTTCGAGCCAATTATACCCTATTAAATAGGGTATGTCAATTCTTTTCAATAAAAAACCGCAATAATTCAAATTGCAATTTCAATGAAAATTAGCAAAAAAACAGGATTACTACCTTTGAAAAATAGTAACCCTGAACTGGCGGAGAAGAAGAGATTCGAACTCTTGAACCGCTTATGACGGTTACACGATTTCCAGTCGTGCGCCCTCGACCAACTAGGCGACTTCTCCAATAAAAATTGCTTGCTTATCGTACCACATAAAAACACATTAGTCAATAGAAAACATACACATTTCTTTGCAGAAATCAGGCCGTTCCGAGTTCCGGAACGGCCATAACTTTACTGTTTCTGAGGAATATCCGGTGCGTCTATTCTGCTCCAGATGGCGCTGCTGCACACATCTATTACAAAGTAACCCCTGAGTCTGTCTTTGTTGTATGTTTTTTCGACTTCCTGTTCAGTGTATTCTGTGCCGTTTGTGAAATTCATTGCTGTAGTCTGGTTTGTCAGATCTCTCTTGTAGTCTTCGTCGGTGTACTTCAGTCCGAGTTTTTGAAGAACAGCATACCCGGTCAGAATTCTCAGAACTTCCTTCTTCGACTGCTCGTCTATGTAAGATTCGAGATCTGTTGTTCCGTACATTGCAACAAGCACTTCATTCCTTGAATATGCCATCCCGTTTGCCTTGTAATAGTTTTCAACATATGCAATGTTTGTTTCGATTGTTTCCCTGCAGATTTTGTTGTAAAGAGTGAGCATCTTTTCGGGATATTTTATTATTGACGAATTGTCCGATACGTATGTCATTATTTCGTACTTGACATAATTCGAAATGCGGAGTCCTTCTTTAAGTTCGTAAAGATTTGCATAATCCGTGTTTTCTCTTACAGTCTTGTCCGCGTCATATATCGCCTTGATTTCAACTGAGAACACCGCGTCCTTTCCGGCAATTCTCTCGTCACTGTAAGAATATGGTATTGTGAGAGAAACATCAAATTTGTCTCCTGCTTTATGTCCGAGAAGACTGGTTTCAAATCTGTTGAAGAGATATCCGTTTCCTACCTGCAGGCCGTAATTGTCGTCACTTCCGCCTTCAAATTCAGTACCTGAAATAGTCCCCTTGAATGAGATGATTACCCAGTCGCCTATCTCAACTGTCTCCTTGTTTGATTCATAGCATCTGAAGAAACTCTCAACGTTCGTGTATATGGAAGAATCTGCATAGTCGTAAGTGTCAATGTCAGACATCTTTTCGCCTGTTGGATATACCCTTGTAAGAAGTACGGTGTACCTGACATTCTTCCCTGCAAGAGAAGCATTCGGATAACTGTCTTCGTAACTTGATACAAATGAAAAGGCCGTTCCGAGCGGAGCATTTCTGTGTTCCTGTGTTTCCTTGGAAGTATCGTCTACCTTCCATCTCAGTCCGTAATCGAACAGGTAGTTGTCTTTGCTTTCTCCTATTTTGTAACCTTTAAAAGAGTTTCCGTCCGTGTCATAACACATGTCTTCTACTCTTGTATAAGTTGCGGATTCGCCCGTCCCTTCAACGATTTCCGTTGTTATGTAATAGTCAACTATGTCGCCGATGCTCAGCTTAATGCTTTTTGTGGTAAGCGAATTTTTCTTCCTGTACTCACTGTACAGCTGTTCGGCAAGTTTGTAGTCAATCTTCGAGATGTCATAGAGATTCACATATTCACTCATGTCCTCTTCTCCTGGATTGAATGAACAACCGGCAAGAAGAGTGATCACCATGATTACACTCAGTACAAGTGCTGTAATTCTGGTCTTTCCCATATAAAAAGAACCCTTTCTATTTGTTGAATGTATTATATTTTTTCAGGCTGTCATATAAGTAGTCGAGTGACTTGTTCAGCCTGTCAGTGTTGATTGTTCCGTCTTCTTTGAGCGCGGGAGACTCCAGAACCACTTTTCCTTTGTATCCAGGCATATTCGAAAACAGATGTTCGAAATCTATTATTCCCTCGTCATAATGGAGGATGGGTCTGATGAAACCGATGTCATTCTTTTTTCCGTTGAATGAACTGACGTGGACATGCTCAACATTTTTCCAGAGACTGCTTTTGAATATGTCCATGTACTGGTCGTGATAAGCAGCAAATCTGGTATCAAAAGTGAATGAGATCCGAGGGTATTCTTCGTATAGTATTTTCCACACTGAAAGCGGGTCTGAATACACACAGGGTATGTTCTCAATTGTCAGCTTCAAGCCTAGATTTTCAGCTATTTTATACATTTGGTTAAGATGCTTCTTTGCCCTGTGTATCTGGGAATCGGATTTTGGTCCTCCCCACAGGTGAAGAACAGCTGTTTTTGCACTGGTCAGTGATGCGGCATACATGTTGTCTTCATAGAGTTTAAGTGCGTTATTGTCGTCCTCGTCCGTTCCTTCCGAGAACAACACACCTATCATCTTGTCCAGATGAACTGAGTGGATTTTTACACCGCTCTTCTCTGTTTCCTTGGCGATTTCATTCAGCCTGTCCTTCCAGACAGACATGAACAGAAGTTCAATTCCGTCGCAGTGAAGCTTCTCATATATCCCCGGGATGATTGTGTAGTCGGCGTTGTTCGCTTTACCGATGAAGGTTCCCGTCGACGCCAAAACAAGATTTCTGTCTGTCAAAACATCAATTCTCCGTTTCCAAAAATAATGACGATGATTTGGAGAACCATCGCCAAAAGCGCACAAAACAATTGCATGCCGGGAAAGCCCCGCACGCTGAAATAATTGTACTTGGAATTATATCAGATTCCGAGATATCCGCGAATCATCGCGTTGAGCAGCTCATTTCTGTCTATCTTACGAATCAGGGCGCGAGCGTTCTTGTGGTTTGTTATATATGTCGGATCTTCTGACAAAATATAGCCTGCCAACTGATTTATCGGATTATATCCTTTTTCAAGGAGCGCATCATATACCTGACGCAGAATGTTTCTCGTCTCAGCTTCGTTTTCAGAACTGATTGAAAAAGTAATTGTTTGATTGTAATCTGAACCGTTTTCCATAATCAAAAGTTCCTTTCGAGATATGAGTAGATTTTACTACATTTCTCGGCTTTTTTCAATAGTTTCCGCTCACATTCCCTTGCTATATATATTTTTTCGCTGTAAAATATAAGCATTATATTGAACGGAGAGTGCTTATGGAAATTAAACGCAGAGATTTTTCGGATAAAATGATAGCAGCAAAGGAACGCGAACTGATTGAACAGATAGAAAACCTGCTGGATGAATATAAAGAAAAGTTCACGGCAATAGGATATGAACTTGTTCTTCAGCCTCAGAGAAAGACCGATGACGAGTATTCTTTCCATGCGCTGGATCTCGATACACCCAGAAAATATGATGTAGGTTATTCAAGCCAGGCACGAATCTCTGTCAGAAAGCCAAAAGATGCTCCGATTATGGAAGACAATTCCGCTGAGGAAGAAGTGCTGGAAGACGCAGAAAGAATGGGGCTGGACACGGTTGAGGAGGAAAACGAAGAAGTCGAAGCAGAAGAAACTTCTCTTTCCGATGAAGAAAGCGAACAGCTTGAAAATGACCGCATTCTGGAAGAATCCGAAGACGAACTCAAGCGCACCGCTGCCTATCTCGTTGTAATGCTCGCGCGCATTTACAAAACATTTTTCAGGGAGATGGTAAGCGTCACAGACAATCTTGATTCCGTAAAGGAAGACCTTGACGAATTCCTGGTCAAACTCGAGGAAGAAAAACAGAAAGAATTGTGCGAAATAGCAAAAACAACCGAGGAATAATCGATTTTCATGATAAAAAACAAATTGACAGAAACGAGTCTGAAAACGTCAGATTTCTATTTTGATCTCCCGAAGGAGCTCATCGCCCAGCACCCCAGCGAACCCAGGGATGCCGCCAGGCTGCTTGTCCTTGACAGAAACAGCAAGACAATTGAACACAGGATTTTCAGGGACATAACCGAGTATTTCAGACCCGGAGACGTTCTTGTGATCAATGACTCGAAAGTCATACCGGCAAGGATATACGGACACAAGGCGGGAGAAGGATCGGCTGCTGTCGAATTTCTGCTTTTGAGACAGAAGTCTCTTGACAGATGGGAAGTTCTCGTAAAGCCCGGAAAAAGACTGAAGCCCGGCGCAACAGTCATTTTCGGCGAAGGTCTGCTGAGTGCGACCATCGATGAAATAGTTGAAGACGGAAACAGAATAGTCACATTCAGTTATGACAAGTCAAGGGGAAACCTGTTCTCTATTCTCGATGAAATAGGGCACATGCCTCTTCCGCCGTACATAACTGAAGAAATACGGGACAACAGCGAATACCAGACAGTATATGCAAATGAAGAAGGCTCATCAGCCGCACCGACCGCAGGACTTCATTTTACCGAGGAACTCCTGGATAAAATCCGTGCTATAGGAGTTAAAATAGTGCCCGTCATGCTTCATGTCGGACTGGGAACATTCAGGCCTGTCAAGGCGGACAACATAAAAGACCATATAATGCACAGCGAATTCTTCTCCGTCACGGAACAGGCAGCAGAAACGATAAACTCGTGCCGCAGATCCGGAGGAAGAATCATCTGCTGCGGAACCACTTCATGCAGAACCCTGGAAAGCTGTTCTGACGAAAACGGAGTAGTACATGCGATGTGCGACGACACAGGCATTTTCATTTACCCCGGATACAGGTTCAAAGCGACCGATGCACTCATAACAAATTTCCATCTTCCCGAGAGCACCCTCATAATGCTCGTTTCAGCATTTGCGGGAACAGATTTTGTAATGGATGCCTATAAAACCGCCGTTGAAGAAAAATACAGATTCTTCTCTTTCGGCGACGCAATGCTGATTATATGAAAAACAACGTTATCATCTCAGTGATCGGACCTACCGCCTCGGGCAAGAGCGGGCTGGCAATGGATCTGTGTTCAATACTTGACAGGGATATCGTTTCGACCGACTCCATGCAGATTTACAAGGGTATGGACATCGGAACGGCCAAGCCATCCGAGCAGGATCTGCTCAGAGTCAGACACCACATGATTGACATAGTAACACCCGATGTGAATTATTCGGTGGCAGATTATGCCTCGGATGCCAAATCATGCATTGAGAACCTGTTTAAAGAAAACAGGGGCATTGTGCTGTGCGGAGGAACCGGACTGTACGAGAATTCAATCCTCGGAAACATAAACTATTCCGAAGAAAACACAGACCCTGATTACAGACTTCAGCTTGAAAAAACAGCCGAAACGGAAGGGCCTGAAGTTCTCCACGGAATGCTTGAAAAAATAGACCCGGACGCAGCAAAGTCAATACACTGCAACAATGTCAAGAGGGTCATACGCGCACTTGAAATTTACAAAGTCACGGGCATGACAAAAACCGAACACGACAGGCAGAACAATGTGGGCTCATCTTACGAATATGTCCGGATAGGCATAGACTACTCAGACAGACAAAACCTTGTTGACCGGATCAACAGAAGAGTTGATCTGATGTTTGAAGAGGGCCTTGCCGACGAAGTGTCTTCCCTTCTGGCCAAAGGATACCTGACTCCGGATTCGACAGCCGGTCAGGCAATCGGATACAAGGAGACAATTGATTATCTTAAAGGCACCGCATCCCTTGAAGAGACAAAGGAAGCGATAAAAATATCCACAAGACAATACGCAAAAAGACAATTGACATGGTTCAGAAGATACAAAGATGTCAACTGGATATTTGCGGATCTGGACCCCGAAAGATCTCTTATAGACAAAGCGAAAGATTGTTTAGGAATTTGACATGATAAAAAACAGACAAGCCGTCAGGATGACCATTATCATAATAGTGTCGTTGATAGCGATTGTGTACATCTCTTATCATATCTTCAACTCTGTAAAACCGCCTCTGTCCCTGACTGCGGCAAGATATGACACATTCAGCAAATCCGAATCGGTAAACGGCTACATTCTCAAAGACGACATCCTGATAACAACCCCTTATTCCGGACAGGTTGAGTACCTGTACAAAGACGGAGAAAGAGTTTCCAAAAACTCAGTTGTCGCAAATGTATATACAGGCGCAACAGAAGAGCAGCTCGGCTTTCTGCTCTATCTGAATGATGTCATCAGTATTCTCAGCGAATGCAGAATCAATTCGAATATTGCCCTTGAGGAAATAACAGATAGAATAAGCTCCCTTCAGAAAGCTGTTCTCAATAAGACTTCAGAGGGCTACGTTGGCTGGGTAACAGAAAACCAGGCTGAAATCGAACGACTTCAGAGCATCAGAAAACTGCTGCTTGAAGGAGAGACCGACTTCTCCGGTGAAATTTCTCTCTACAAAGTCCAGAGAGACAACCAGAGATTGTCAATGGGGACAGTCCGGCAGATAAGTGTGGAACAGCCCGGATACTTCTTCAGTCACACTGACGGATACGAGGGTCTTCTTACAACAGAAAAGGCTGAATCAACCCCGAATGAGTATTCCAGAAACAATGCCGTGGAAAAGGCTCCGGTTCTTAATTCGATAGGATCTCTTGTCACAGACATATCGTGGTATTACGAGTGCCTTATGGACATAGATCAGTCAGAAAAATACATCCAGGGTTCCAATTACGATCTGACTTTTGACGGCAAAGACAAATCCCAGAGAATGCTATTGTCAAAAAAGTCGGTAGACAGACAGAACGGCAAGGCCGTATTGTCATTTCATTCTGTTGTCGTCAATGAAGAATTCAATATGGACAGAAAAACCGGGGCAAGCATTGTCACGGAGAGTGCAACGGGACTTAAAGTCAGCATGGACGATGTGTACATAGTTGACGGGGTCAGCTGCGTATATATCTTCAACGAAGGCGTCGCAAGTCTGAGAGAAGTAAACATAGTATTTGAAATGGGCGGGTACTACCTGGTTGACAGAAAGACCACAGGCAAGTTCAAAGTCATCAGTCTTAATGATCTTGTGATTTCCAACCAGAAGGATTTGTATGACGGAAAGGTAGTTGGATAATGGCAGAATTTGATTTCCGTACAATAGAAAAAAACATAACGGACATAAGGAACAGAATTGAACAATACAGCGGTTCGAAACTCATGGCGGTAATAAAGAACAGAAGCAATGAAGAGGTTGAATTTGCAGTAAACGAGTGCGGTATTGATTACACGGGAGAAAACCATGCTCAGGAATATCTTGCGCATCTCCCTTCACTGACTGGAGTAAAAACAGATTTCATCGGAACTCTTCAGTCAAACAAGGTAAAGTATCTCGTCGGAAAAATAAACGTCATTGAATCTGTCAGCACTTTAAGTGCGGTAAAAGAGATATCCAGGCTGAGCAGAAAGAACAACATAACAACAAAAATAATGGTTGAAGTCAATACCGGAAAAGAAGAACAGAAAAGCGGAGTCATGCCCGAGGAACTGAGTGAATTCCTTGACCTGATATCACAGGAAGAAACAATCGAGACAATTGGTCTCATGACTGTTTCCCCGGTCACCGACAGCCCGGTTGAAAGAAAAAAGTATTTTTCTCTACTTCGGCGACTGAGAGACGAAAACAAAGGCAAATTCAAGGGTTTTGAAGATCATCCGCTGCTGTCGATGGGAATGTCCGACAGCTATATGGAAGCTCTCGAAGAAGGCTCTGACATAATCAGGATAGGAACCGGATTATTCGGTCCGAGACACTACGCAAACAATACCTGAGAAAAGTTTTACTTTTTTATATTTAGTAATTGCAAAACACTTTGCGACTATGATATAATGATTTCAGCACATTTGTATAAAATTTTCTTGCCGCCGCACTCGGCCGGCGAGTGTTCAATAAAATTCATGGAGGTAAAAGATGGGCTTATTTGACAAAATTAAAGGAATGGTCAACGGAGACGAAGAACCGGAGCAGGATCTGGAAGAAGTAGAAAACGATTTTGACGAGGAGCCATCTGTCGATCGTCCTTCAAGAGGAATGAGCATCAACGCTGTAGCTCTTGAGCTCAAGGTTGTTAAACCTGACAGCTATCAGAAAGCAAGACAGATTGCAGATCACCTTTTGAATCACCGCACAGTAGTTCTCAATCTCGAAGCTACAAATAAAGAAACAGCAAGACGTATTCTCGACTTCCTTACAGGCGTCACATACTCAATCAACGGAAGCCTTAAGTCAGTCGCAAACAATACATATGTTATCACACCTGACAACGTAAGCGTTTCAGGAGATCCGGCTTCTCAGAGAGCCGCAGTTGCGCCCCAGCCGGTAAGCGAAGATACTGCTGCAACCACAACAGTTGAAATGCCCCAGAAACCCGCTAACTTCTCAGGCGACACACTTTATTAATTTTCAATAAATGACAATTCCGACGGGGCGCAAGTCCCGTCAAATTTGTATACGAAAGAGGTGCGACGATGTCAGTCACTAAACCAGGCGAACTTAAAACTGTCGAACTTAAAAAAGGTCTTCGGGGATATGATGTCAAGGAAACGGATGAATACATCGCTTCCCTTCTGAAGCAATATACGGAACTATACGAAGCATATGTGAAACTGTCACATGAACTCGAAGAATCCCAGAGGCGATTTGAAAACATAGATACTGAGTCAGCGCTTGTCAAGCAGGAACTGAGCAATGCAAGAAAAGCCGCTTCAAAAATCGTTTCCGACGCATATGAGAGAGCTGATGACATTCTGAGTTCAATCAAAAAGAACTGCGATCTGATTCTGAACAGTTTCAGGGACAAAATCGAAGTACAGAAAGTTGCACTTGCGAAAATACAGACGACCATTTTCCAGTTCAAGAACGAGCTGTTTGAAAAATACAGACTCCACATAGAACTGATAGAAAAGATTTCCCCGATATATGAATACGAAGAAGATCTTTCTCCCGATCAGTATGTAGGAAGAGTAATTGACAATCTCGAGCGCGAAGTCGCATCAGATTTCGGAATGACTCTCGAGGACATTGCCTCTCCCACTTCGCAGTCTTCTCTGAAAAACAAGAATCCGAATGTTGAAGATGCCCTGTCGCAGACGAACCTGTTCGGAAAAGACAGGAGCGCCCACACAAAATCAAGTGAGCAGTCAAAGCCCGGCGACGACATTGCAGATTTCAGCATGCCTATTCCGGATGCAGTCAGAAGCGCAATCAGGGACGGAGAGAGTCCTGTTGCCCAGCAGACAGACAGCGATGTCGATTCTCTTATGAAAGATGCTCACGACAGCAAGGCAAGGAGAAGCAGGGGAAAAGCATCCGAAGCCGTGATAAGCACCCTGAACAGGTATGAGGACAGCAGCACACTGGGCTCCTCAAACCCCGGAGACGAAGTACAGCTGAAAATGGACTTTGATTCCGGTGACGGAGAACAATTGAAAGAAGCAGAAACGGATTTTTAAAAATGAACATATTATTGTGTATATCAATACTCGTTGTGACACTGGATCAGTTGAGCAAAACCATTGTTGCCAACAACATGCAGGTCGGAGAAAGCATTGTTCTGATAAAGAATCTTTTTTCCTTGACATACGTCAGGAACGAAGGAGCAGCATGGGGAATCCTGGCCAACCACAGATGGATTTTCCTGGTTCTCACGGCCATTGCAATCATAGCAATTCCAATTATCACATACAAACTCAGAGATTTCGGATATTTCTTCGGAACGTCTATGGCCCTCATATGGGGAGGAGCAATCGGAAACATGATTGACAGACTGTTCTACGGAAGTGTTGTTGACTTTATCGAAGCAACCTTCATAGACTTCCCTGTTTTCAATATAGCCGACAGCTGTGTCGTAGTGGGCGGAATAATGCTGTTTATATACCTTGTGTTCATAAACAAAACATTGTTCAAATCCGAAAAGAAACCGGAAACAGTGTCTGAAGAGGATGAAGAGAAATCCACCACATCCGAAGTTGAAGCTGTTTCCGCACAGGAAGGTGCAGCTCCGGTTATCGAGAATGGTGACAGCGATGACAAAAATGACTGAACTGATAAAAGAAGATAGCAAAATATCTGTCAGATTGGACATTTTTGTCTCTTCTTTTGCCGATGTTACCCGTTCAAGAGCTCAAAAACTAATTGAAGACGGAATGGTCAGAGTAAACGGCGTCACAAAGGACAAAAACTACAAGACGAGACTGAATGACCTGATTGAAGTGACTCTGCCTGAAATAAAGCCATGTACAGCTCAGCCTGAAGAAATCCCGCTGGACATTGTCTATGAAGACAATGACATCATCGTTGTTAACAAACCTAAAGGAATGGTGGTACATCCGGCATCGGGTCATTATGAAGGGACACTTGTTTCTGCCCTTCTTTACCACTGCAAAGATTCTCTGTCCGGTATAGGCGGAGTAATGAGACCGGGCATAGTTCACAGGATAGACAAAGACACGAGCGGACTGATAGTCGCAGCCAAAAACGACGACGCTCACATCTCCTTGTCTTCACAGCTGAAAAGCCACACGATGCACAGGATTTATCACGCAATAGCAACCGGAAAGATTGAGTCCGAAACAACAATTGACAAGCCAATTTACCGCTCGCCCAAGGACAGGAAGAAAATGGCAGTTGTTCCCGGCGGAAAACCAGCTGTAACGCATGTATACCCAATTGAGCTGTTTGACGTCGGCGCCACTTATGTAAAATGTGTTCTTGAAACAGGAAGAACTCACCAGATAAGAGTTCACCTTGCTTCAATAAACCGCCCTATCCTCGGAGACGAGACTTATGGATTCGAAAAGGCAAAAATAGAAAAAATGTTTTCCCAGTATGTGAACGGTCAGTGCCTTCACGCAAAGGAGCTGATTCTTGAACACCCGAAGACGCATGAAGTTATGCATTTTGAGTGCGATTTACCCGAGTACTTTAAAAAAATCCTTAATATAATGAGAGAGAAAAACAATTGAAAAAATTTGAGAATGTCATCATAGCTTCCGATATCGACGGAACCTATCTCTGGCGATTCAATTATGTGAGTCCCAGAAACCTTGAAGCACTTGAATACTTCAAGCAGGAAGGCGGAAAATTCGTTTTTGCCTCCGGAAGAAATCAGTATGATTTGTTGAATATCATTGAGGACGTTGAGCACATAGTCAACGCCCCTTGTGTTCTGTGCAACGGCAGTTTCATGTACGATGTTCAGAAGAATGAAATAATAGAACCGCACTATATGGATTCTGAGCAGGCAAAAGGAATTCTCGAATATGTATGGAACGAAGTTGATCCGGATGCGGGATGGAGAGCATCATGCGAACACGGATACACTGCAATAGAAACCGACAAGAGAATTCTTCTCGACCTGAAATCTGCGGGCCACTCTTCAAAGACCAGGTTCTACTCTCTCGAAAATGTGGTAACGGACAACTTGTTCAAAGCAGTCTTCGTTGAAGATGCGGACAAAATAAGACTTATTTATGACAAGGTCAAAGGCAAATATCCTAAACTTGTCTTCACCACTTCGTGCGACACTCTTCTTGAGATGAATCCGGTCGGGATTTCCAAGGCGACCACTCTCAACAGGCTGAAACAGATATGCGATGAAAAATACAATGTCAGACATGTACTCTGCTGCATGGGCGACTACTTCAACGATGAAGAAATGCTCAGAAGCGCCGACATATCCGTTTGTCCTGAAAACGCCCACGAAAGAATAAAAAGCATTTGTGACAAAACCGTCTGTCACTGCAAAGACGGCGCACTGGCCGACTGTATTGAGTATCTTGCCGAAGTTTTGTAAATATTTTTGAGATTTTCAGTTCCTGTCAACGTCAAAAGAAAGGAGAAAGGCATCACCATGGATTATTGTACTGAACTATACAAGCGTTACCTCGCCGGTGATGATTCGGCACTCGGAAAAATAGTCGAAGAACACAATACCAAGATGACAATGTTTATATACTCCTACGTAAAAAACTCACAAGATGCCGAGGACATTGCAGCCGAAACCTTTCTCTCATTGATTATTAAAAAGCCACATTTCAAAGAAGACTCTTCTTTTAAAACATGGCTTTATCAGATAGCAAGAAACAAGGCACTGGATTATTTGAGATCGCAAAAAAGACATCAGAGCGAAGATATTTCCGAACACGATTATTTGTCAAATGGTGAAACTCCTGAAAACGAATTCATGCTTAACGAGCGTGAGGCAATGCTTCACAGAGCAATGGAAAAGATACCGGGAGATTATCGGGAAGTACTGCAGATGATGTATTTTTCGGGAATGACGACGGAACAAATCGCCACTGTACTGAAAACGAACAACAAAAAAGTCATCAACCTGACTTACAGGGCAAAACAATCACTGAAAAAACAACTGGAAAAGGAGGGATTTATCTATGAGGAGTAACGAAGAACAAACTCAATATATACTTGCTCTGAGAGATCAGAAACTCAAAGAGATTTCCCGCCGAAGGAAAATTGTGCTCGGCACTTCTCTTTCGCTCGCCGCTTGTTTTGTAGTGGTTGTTGGTATCGGATTTTTCAGCTTCGGCTTTGCAAGAGCAAACAGCGCCGCACCAAAAACCTCCGATGAAACTCCCTCAATTTCAGAATTTTCCAATTATTCTGTAAACAGAATCATATACTTTGATGGAAGTTCATCCGAGAGCGGTTCCTCCACATCGACTCAGGAAACAGAAAAGACTGAAGCGACAGAATTTTCAGACGAGACTGTCAAAACAGTCAATGACCTGAATTATTCAATCGAAGGTCACTGTGATTTGTTAATCCTCAACAAAGCAACTGATCCACAGGCATTGAAGGACAACGCCCTGGAGATCCTGAAAATTGAAGGCAATGATTATGAGGTTTACTCCCTTAAGGATTTGCCTGCAAATATTTCATTTTACGCTAAAAACAGCAGCTCAGAAGGTTTTTTGTTTACAGAAAACAAATTGATTTCCTTATCCGAGTTTTCTTCTGTCGTCAATCTAGAATACGGAGAGTTCAACAAAAATTTCACAATCAATTTTTCCACACAAAACAGTCTCTCTCTGAATCTTGAGGTGTCATTGTCCAATGAAGGATGCTGTGTGCTCAAGATACTTCCTGATGAGGGACGTTCGGTCCTCGCATATACCATTGTTTCTTTTGACAAGACAAAATGCGATGAACTGTACAATTTGCTGGGATAAAAAATGTCGGGTTTCGCCCGACATTTTTTAATTATTAAAGCAATACAATTCCCGCTTCGGAAAACACTTTTTTCGTCTCCTCGTCCCAGATTGAAGACTGAACTTCACCTATGTGCGCCTTTCTCAGAAGCAGCATGCACAGTCTTGACTGGCCGATTCCTCCGCCTATTGTGAGAGGCAGCTCATTATTAAGAAGAGCTTTATGGAAAGGATATTTCCTTCTGTCGTTTGCACCGGCTTCATTCAGCTGGTAGTCAAGCGATTCGGCATCTACCCTGATTCCCATTGAAGAAACCTCAAAAGCCATGTCCAGGATATCGTTGTAAAACAGAATATCTCCGTTGAG
>CADAXH010000020.1 GCA_902791785.1 uncultured Ruminococcus sp.
GGCTCATACGGAAACTGGGAAATTATTCAGCCGGCTCACGGAACAGAATACGGAATAAGACGCAGACACTGTCTGTACTGTGACGCATATGAAGATTACTGGTATGTGGACACAGACTACAGCACATTCTTTAAGGATAAGTATGTGAAGTACCAGCAGACATACGGCGGAATGCTGACAAATAATGAAAGGTATTACAGCTTCGAAGACGGATCCGGAAATACCGTTTACATCTACGGAGTACAGTACAGATACAGCTACAGTTCGGGAAACGACGGCGGGCAGACATACATCTTCATGTTCGTTGACGACGGAAATCCTGAGAATATCAAGCCAATTTATCTTTCAAAGTCCAGAGGAGAAAATTTCAGGGAATATGTGTGGGCAGCTTACGGCTACGCCTATGATCTGAACGGCTGGATAGAGGCAATAGACAGCCCTGACTTTGCCCTTGAAAAGGATATTTCAGGCGTTACAATCGGAAACCTCATGGGACAGAGGGCATCTCTTCTCGTATCCTGGGGAGACGACTGGAAGAACATATTCAACTCATATAAAATCAGAGCGGACCAGGATCCGAATTCATTCCTTACTTCAAAAGACAATCCTGAATTCAAAAGGTGGTTCATTGAGTACGACAACATGACGTCTTGCCAGACGAGCGTCTATGTCGGAAAGGATGAACAGGAAAACTACATATACAACAGATATGGCGGTTTTGACAATACAGTCATTTTCAGAAGATGGGTTTCGGGCGACGGCAATAATAAACAATTTGACGAAATCACGGTAGACAGAAACACCGGTGTCGTCATAGCGAAATACACCGGGACAACAGCATACAGTACGCAGAATTATGTACAGTACTACAGGGACGTTGTCTCAAAAGACGCTTATGATGCGCTCGACGAGTTTGCACAGCAGGGTCATGTATGCGCAGACAACATCCTGACCGAATTAAAGGATTTCTGCACTGAACAGGCTAGAAACAGCTTTACAAACCTGACTCTTGTGCCGCCGACCAATCCTTCGAATGTAAGGATTATTGTAAACGGAAGCTACACTGCAAGTCCGAACTGGTTCAGTACAAACAACAACGGAAACGTTATAGGTGTAGGCACCAATCTGACATTGACATACAACGGAAAGACGGACGACGGATACGTGTTTGACCGCTGGGAAATGTATGATTTCCACGCAAAGAAATGGGTTGTAATAGGCCTGAGCACTTCCATCACTATAAACACATCTGCCAAACCGTTCACGGAAGCTGTGGTAATCAAGTGCGTTGACCACTATCAGGAGCCTGTCGGAGAGAAATACACGGTAACAGTCCAGGACGGCTACTTCACGATCAGGAACAGCTACGACAGTCACGCATCAGGTGAACAGGTGACTGAAGGAACACTGATTCAGCCTTATATCAACTGGGAAAATGTTCCCGAAGGCAAAGATTTTGACTCATGGCAGGTCTTTGAAGGCGGAGTTTACACAACCCCGGTATACGATACAAATTACAGCAGCTACATACCTGTGACCAAGGATATAACACTTGTACCAAAATATGTCGATGCCAAACTGTATCTTGAAGCCTATGGCGAAAACGGAAATGTGAAGTACAATGATGAATTCTATTACGGAGAATCATTCACGGTCAATTCCGAAATCACCCTGACGACAGAAGGATATGACGGATACGAATATTTCTACGGCTGGTTTGTTGTGGATTATTCAGACAAAACCGGAGAGAAAAAGATTCTTGTCAGCACGGATGCAACATATACATTCACATTTACGGGACAGAAACTGATCGCAAGGTGGGGAGATACACCCGAACCTCTACCTGATTATCACGACATAGATGTTATAGGAGGATTCGGATACACATACAGTTTAGAAGGTGATTCAATCTTTGTCACTTCCATAAGAGTGGGAGTCGGTAGCGAAATTCAGCTGATTGAAGATCCTGAATCGGACAACGGAATAGATCTGTGGAAACTCACAGGTGACTTTGACGCCGAGAATCATTATGAGGACGAATGCACCGCATATGACGGCGGATTCGGTTACTTCTACATGAGAGACTGTCAGGAAATGCCTGTGCATCTTACAATCACAGGAAACGGAGCACCGAAAGTTGTCCTGACTTACACCGAAACGTCAGGAAAGCTCGGCAGCGACATTGCAACTGAGGTTTCAGTCACAAAGAATCCGGGCTTCAACCACCTCGAATTCACTTTGAGTCCGGGTTACAAGGTAACAATTGTATCTCTGGCAAACGGAACACTTGTGTCTGAATTCACACAGGAAGGCGACAAATACATCTGGAATTCCGAAGAGGATGTCACTGATACCGGAGTTCTGTTCATAGTTACTGCGAAATCCTCTTACGCAGGAAGCGCATATATAAGATTAAACAATGTTGAATGTCACGCAAAAGGTGACGAAAAGAGAGTGGTAAGCGGACAGGATATATATTTTGATTCATACAACGCATACACAGTCACATGGAAAAACTACGACGGAACAATCCTTGAAGAGGATGCTGACGTACAGGAAGGCACAATGCCGGTTTATGACGGAGCAACTCCGTTCAGGGAAGCAGGTGCAGGATCCACATACACATTCAAAGGCTGGACTCCGGAGGTTGCAGAAGTCAGCGGAAATGCTGTATACACTGCAGTGTTTGAACTGACCACAGCCAAATACACAGTAACATGGAAGAATTCCGACGGAACGGTGCTTGAAACAGACACCGGCGTTGAAGGCGGAACAACTCCCGTGTACAACGGACAGACTCCGGTAAAAGCTGCAACAGCGCAGTATACATATACATTCAAGGGCTGGGACAAGACGGTTGTTCCCGTAACAGGCGATGTGACATACACTGCAACATATACCCAGACTGTCAACAAATACACTGTAACCTGGAAAAACTACGACGGCACAGTGCTTGAGACAGACACGGGCGTAGCATACGGAACAACACCGACATATAACGGACAGACTCCCGAAAAAGCATCTGACGCCCAGTACACATACACATTCCTCGGATGGGACACCACTGTAAGTTCAGTCAAGGGAAATGTGACATATACCGCAGTATTCTCATCGGGATTAAACTCATACACAGTTACCTGGAAGGATTATGACGGATCGGTTCTCGAAACAGACACAGGCGTCGGATACGGTGCGACACCGGAATATAACGGAACAGCTCCGTCGAGAAGCGCAACTGCAGAATTTACATATACATTTGCAGGCTGGACCCCGACAGTAAGTTCAGTGACGGGAGACGTGACATACACTGCAGCATATTCTTCAGTCAAGAACACATACACAGTCACATGGAAAAACTATGACGGCACAGTGCTTGAGACAGACACCGGAGTGGAATACGGAACAACTCCTACTTATGATGGAGCAGAGCCTAGCAAAGCTTCAACAGTCCAGTACACATACACATTCGATGGCTGGAATACTGAAGTCGGAACCGTGACCGGAACCACTGTATACACGGCAACATTCGCTGAATCATTGAGAAAATATGTCGTTACATGGATAAATGACGACGACACTGTCCTCGAAACCGATTCAGGTGTCGAATACGGTACTGTTCCGACATTTGACAGCACAACACCAACTAAAGCTCCGACAGCTCAGTACACATATACATTCAACGGCTGGGACAAGACTGTTGAATCTGTATCGGGCGATGCTACATACAAGGCTACATATACCCAGTCAACAAACACATACACCGTTACATGGCAGAACTATGACGGCACAGTGCTTGAGACAGACACGGGTGTAGAATACGGAGTGACACCGACCTATAACGGACAGAATCCCGAAAAAGCAGGCGACGCCCAGTACACTTACACATTCAAAGGATGGACGGAGACTGTAATACCTGTTTCCGGAAATGTCACTTATACGGCAGCATTCAGTTCCACCGTGAACAAGTACAAGATTGTATGGAAAAACTATGACGGAACAATCCTTGAGACAGACGAGAACATCGAATACGGAAAGACTCCCGTATACAACGGAATGACTCCGACAAGGGCTACGGAAGGCACAACGGATTATGTCTTCACAGGATGGTCCCCGGCAGTCAGCACAGTTGTCGGAAACGTCGAATACACAGCACAGTACAACGGACAGGCAAACGCATTCACCGTTACATGGAAGAATTATGACGGAACAGTTCTCAGAACGGACGTAAACGTTCCGAAGGGAACAGTGCCGAGCTATCAGGCGGAATCCATGCCTGAAAGGGCTGCAGACGCCGAGTTCACATACAGATTCTCGGGCTGGTCTCCTCAGGTGTCAGGACTGACATCGGATATGACATATACGGCAACATTCACCCAGACAAAGAGAACATATACCGTCACATGGAAAAACCATGACGGCACAGTCCTGAATACGGAAAGCTATGAGTACGGAACAACTCCTTCCTTTAAGGGAAATCCTCCTCAGAAAGTTTCTGAGACAAGCCTGACGAGATATGACTTTACGGGCTGGACGCCGGTAGTGTCAACAGTAACAGGTGACGCTGTATACACGGCAACATTCTCCGAAGTTCCTGCTGGATACACTGTAAAATGGGTCAACTGGGACGGAACAGTCCTTGAGACTGATTCGAATGTTTCAAGCGGAACAACACCGACCTACAACAGTGCAACACCTGTAAGGGAAACCAGTGCAAGATACAGCTATGTATTTGCAGGATGGTCTCCTCAGATTTCATCTGTGTCAAGTGACATTACATACACTGCAGTCTTTGCTGCAACGGAACTTGAATACACGGTAACATGGAAGAATTATGACGGAACCGTTCTGCTTGTTCAGACAGGAGTTACGTACGGAACGACGCCAGATTACAACGGAAACATTATGCCGTCAAGACCGAGTGACGAGACCCACGAATACATGTTCGTAGGCTGGACTCCTTCAATCACAACAGTCAAAGGCGACGTTACATACACGGCTAAATCCCAGGAAAAGAACATATCTGTAGTCACTGAAACTACGGAAACAACGGAAACAACCGAGGTTACGGAAACGTCCGAGACCACAGAGACGACCGAAATCACGGAGACAACTGAGACGACAGATATAACCGAGACAACGGAACAGACAGAGACTACGGAAGTCACAACTGAAGAGACAACCGAAGCAACCACAACAGAAGACATCGTAACTGTTGAAACCACAGAGGAAACAACAACTGAGGAAGTCACAACCATAGCAGAGACTACCGAAGTTGTTATCGAAGACGGAAACAAGAAGATCGTCATCTCCAATGTCGTCATAAGCGATGAACTCGCCAAGGCGGGATTCACTTCACAGCAGGACGTTGAAGACAAAATCAGGGAAGTTGTTTCAACACTTGAAAACTATTCGGACGAGAACATCAGCATTTTCGATGTTCAGATGTTTGTAAGTTTCGACGGCGGAAAAACATATGTCGAAATGACTCTCGACAACATTCCTGAAGAGGGTGTTACACTGACTCTCAGTTACCCTGACGGAATTGATCCCGACAAATTCGACTTTACCGTACTTCACATGCTCGGAGAAGACTCCGGAGACAAAAAAGCGGGTGACGTTGAAACACTTACTCCGACTAAGACGGACAAGGGACTTGTAATAGTAGTGAAGAGCCTGTCCCCGTTCGCAATCACATGGAAGGAAGCTCCGGCAGCTCAGCAGGCTTCACTGACATGGCTCTGGATACTGCTCATATGCCTGGCAGCAGCCGCAATTGCAGTTGCAGTTGTATTGGTTATAAGAAAAAAGAAGGCTTAAAAATACACATTGCAGGCTGATCAGTACAGCCGGCACGGAAAACAGTTTTAAAAATTCAAATTAAGCTCCTGTAAGGCGTGAAAACGCCGTACAGCAGTATGGGAGGAGAAGCAAGTGAAGGTCAATTCAATATTTGAAGAAGGAAGAATGACAATACAGATCGATGGAAGCATCGATTCAATAACGTCTTCTGAATTACACAAAGAATTATCTGTTCTGGAAATCGAAAAGGCCGATGAAGTCGAATTGGATTTTTCCAGGGCGCACTACATATCTTCCGCAGGGCTGAGAGAACTTCTTGTTCTTCAGAAAAGATTCGGCAAGAAAAAACTGAAGATTCGCAATGCGGATTCAAACGTGCTCGAGATTCTGAGCGTCACAGGGTTTGACAACATCTTTGACATAGCCGGCGCATCAGCAGACGAACTCGATTATTCACTGTATTCATTCAAGGAGTTCCTGTCAAGAAAAGTTCAGAACCATCAGGATGAAATAATCCTCAATGACACGTTCTCCGACTGGAGCTGGAAGGATCTTGACAGGGCATCGGATATTATTGCAGAAGACCTGATTCAGCTCGGTGCAAAGAAAGGGTCTCATATAGCAATCTGCGGAGGCAACAGCCTTAACTGGATCGCAACTTTCTACGCCATTCAGAAAATAGGCGCAATGGCCATTCTGGTTAATCCTTTGCTGAAGGGAAACGAAATATGCTTTTTGTCCCACGCGGGCGACATAGAGTTTTTCTGCCACGGAATCGGCCCATGGCTGAGAGATGATCCCGTTTCATTCCTGAAAGAGATCACCGATCCGTCAAAATCCAGAATCCAGAAGCTGTATGACATGACAAGACCTGTTGACATCAGGCAAAGGGAAATATCCGGCATAGCAATGAACTTCCTCTCTTCAATCCAGGTGAGGAATGACGACCCGTGCGTCATGATTTTCACATCCGGTTCAACAGGCGTTCCGAAGGGTGTGCTGTTATCCTCATATAACATGCTCAAGGCAGCCAAGTGCGGAACCGAGGTAATGGAAAAACAGGATAATGACGTCATGTGCCTTGTTCTGCCGCTGTTCCACATATTCGGGCTTGTTGCATCACTGACCATGGCTCTTCTCAGCGACATGAAAGTCGTGCTGGCGCCTCGCGTCAAACCCGATTCAATCATTGAGATTACCGAAAAGTATCATTGTACAGTGCTTATGTCGGTTCCGACCCTCCTGCTTGGAATGGCAGCTTCACCGGAGTATTCTCCTGAAAAGATCAGTTCACTGAGGTTCTGCGGAATCGGCGGAGCGCCCATTGGCGAGACTCAGATCCTGTTCCTGCAGAAGCAGTTCCCGAACACCTCATTTGCAATAGTTTACGGTCTGAGTGAAATGAGTCCCGTTTCTTTTACAAGGAAAGGTGACACAGTGGAACATATCACCAAAACCGTAGGTCAGCCAATCGATCTGATCAGACTGAAAATCCAGGACGTAGAGACAAAAGAAGAATGCGAAACGGGCAAAGTCGGAGAAATACTGATCAAAGGCGAATTTCTTATGTCGGGCTATTACAAGACGCCGATTGAAAAACAGGATTTTGATAACGAAGGATGGTTCCACACGGGCGATCTCGGATATCTGGACGAAGAGAACTATATCCATTTCGAAGGCAGAAAGAAGGAACTGATCATCCGCGGAGGAGAGAACATATTCCCGGGTGAGATCCGTGACATCGCAAGCAAATACAAAGACGTGTTCGCTGCGCAGATAATCGGACTGCCGGATGATTATTTCGGAGAGATCGTCGGATGCGCGCTGGTGCTTAAGGAAAACGTATCTTTCAACGAAGAAGACTTTAAAAACTATCTGAAAGAGTATCTTGCTCCGCATAAGATACCTTCCTGCATACATATTTATGACGCATTCCCGCTTCTGGCAAACGGCAAGGTCGACATGCTGACCCTGAAAAAAGATATGATCGAGAGGGGCAGATAATATGGAAGAACAGTTAAACAAAGACATAAATTCCGGAACTGATGAAAAAGCGGAACAGGAAGTGAAGAAAGAAGAAGTCAAGGCGCCCGGTCTCAGAATGCCCGAACAGGACATAGCCAAAGGCATCGCAATCATACTCGTTCTTGCTCTGCATACACTGACTCTTAACCGCGGCATATACAATGCTCTCGGCGGTATATTCGGGTTTATCATGCCGTTCTTCTTCTTTATGGCAGGGTATAACCATCGTCCATACCGCTACACGTACAAAGAGATAATCAAAAAGCGATTCAGACAGATTGTCATTCCGTTCTTCACCTATTCCATTGCCATACTCGTCATCGCAGCAGTCTATTACATGGCTGCGCAGGGGTATACAATAAAAGATGTCCTTTTGACATATCTGAATCTGCTGCTCCATAAACCGTTCTGCAGACTTGTCGGAATTGAAGTGGTCAGCGGCGGGCTCAGCAGCTGCATCATGTCATTCTGGTTCATCCAGCTGCTCTTTGTGGCATCCCTTATATTCTATGCCGTAGTTGATTATGCACTGGAGAAGGGATCGAGGCTTATATCCATCACGGCAGGTCTTCTGATCGTCACCATGATATTCGCCCACTTCAACCTGTACCTTCCGTTCTACCTGGCTGAAGCGCCCGCAGTTGCAGCAATCATGCTGGCCGGTGCCTTCTTCGGACAGAAACAGCTTCTGAGCAACAGGACAAAACTGATGTTCATTATAATTAACAGCATTGTGGCCTATGCTTTGTTCATAGTTCTGGCCCTGCTGTTCCAGGGATCAGGATTCATGGCAGGCGGGTCATTGTGGGATAAAAAAATCTACGAATGGGCAGTGCCGCTCAGTTTCGTGTTTGCAATTGTCGGAACATATCCCTTTGTTCACGTCTGCAGACTGCTGACAAGAACCGGAATAGTCTGCAAGGCGCTTGTATGGTGCGGAAACAGGTCCATGATACTGCTGTTCATCCACGGAGTGGTCCAGCTGTATGTGTGCCGTGTGTTCAACATGGAACCTTTCAGAATGTCCATTTTCTCTCAGGTCAATGACTTCAGGACGTTCTATATACTTGCAATTGAAATTGCCGTATCCGTGCTCATAATCATTCTTATTGAACTGTTCAAGAAGACACGGGCAAAACTTAAAGCAAAAAAAGCAGATAATGCTTCGTAAAGCAGAATAAGCGGTTCAGACTACAAATACATCGGCCGGCATTTTCTCCCGGAAAAGGAGATATATGCCGGCCGCTTTGTGCAACTGCTCAAAACTATTTACAAAATTAATGCTTAACTGTATAATTATTGGGTATAAGTTCAAAAAGCGAAAATTTTCAAAGGGAGGAAAGAATATGAAGAAGATCTGGGTCATTATTGTCAATGTATTGCTGATGCTTGCCATGCTGACCTTTGTTAGCGTTTATTCCTTCCTCGGAAACAGGGAATCGTTAAAAACGCAGATAGAGCATTTTGAAAACTCGGCTATCACAATGGAACACGTCACCGAGAATTATCTCGAGGGAGAACAGCGCATCTGCGACGTGTGGGCAACATACATAAACAATGAAAACATGTCACTGGAAGAGGCCGTTTCATTCATCAGGATTTCGCACGTTCTGGCCAATGCATCAGCACATATAGTTTATGCCGACACACTGAAAGGACTCTCCACAAAACCGAGACATGATTCTCCCGACAATTATGACGTGACATATGAGAGGCTGAATCTTCTGAGCGATGTCAGCTGGATAGGCAGAATAGGCGAAGGAAACAATATAACCAGGGCATATACAAACCCCGTCAACGGCGAACAGTCCATTGCATTCTGCAACAAAGTCACGCTCAGGGATGACGAAACAGGAACTACAAGAGAAGCAATACTGCTTCGACTGCTTCCAACATCGGAACTTGAAGAAAAATGGGTGTTCCCTCGCGAAGAATACGAGAACTCGGAGCTCTCCATAATCGACTCTGACGGAGATTACGTCATCAAGAGCCACTCATTCAAGAATTCGAGTTTCTTTGAATTCTACAAGTCATACACTTCCAGTGATGCTGCAGCAAATCAGGAGCTGTTCGAAAAGGTAACCACATCGACGGGTTCATTTACAATGATGAATTCCAAACACGAAGAATGCATCCTTGCCTACACACCTATTGATACGACGGACGGATGGGCGCTGCTGTGCTTCATGCCGATGAAGGATCTGAATGTGAATACGGAAAACTGGCTCCTTATAGGGTTTGTTTCCGCCGGTCTTCTTGTACTGTTCATTTTCGATCTGCTGGTAATGATCAGATTCAACAGAAAGCTCCAGGATACGGCAAAAGAGGCAGAATCCGCAAACAAGGCAAAGACGGATTTCCTTTCAGCTATGTCCCATGACATACGTACTCCGATGAATGCAATCATCGGACTTACGACAATTGCAGAAAAGAATATAGACGACAAAAAGCTCGTTGGAGAGAACCTGCGCAAGATTACTCTCGCAAGCAATCATCTTCTGACGCTTATAAACGACATTCTGGACATTTCAAAAGTTGAGAGCGGAAAACTGAACTTCACTCCACAGACGTTCTCAATAGTCGAGACGGTTGAAAACCTTGTGAACCTGTCTCAGCCGATGATCAGGGAAAAAGGTATAGATTTCAATTTCCGCGTCAGCAAAATGGAAAAAGAATACCTGTATGCCGACCAGCTCAGAATTAACCAGATATACATCAATATCCTTTCAAATGCAATCAAGTACACAGAGTCCGGCGGCCAGGTCAATGTTGACATGGGTGAAGAGGAAAGCCCCAAACCGGGCTGCATAAGGCTGACATACAAGGTGTCCGATACGGGCATCGGTATGAGTCCCGAGTTCCTGGAAAAACTGTATCAGCCGTTCTCACGCCAGGTGGACAGCCGCGTCAACAAGATTCAGGGTACAGGACTCGGTCTTGCAATTACAAAACAGATGGTTGACCTGATGGGAGGAACCATCGACTGCCAGAACGAGCAGGGAAAGGGAACCACATTCACTGTTACACTGGATGTTCCTGTTTCGGACAAACAGAGAGAAGAAATGAAGCTCGATCCGATGGATGTTCTCGTAGTGGATGACGACCAGGTCCTTCTGGACACAGCTGTTGACACGCTTGATTCCCTCGGACTCAGGGTCGAATGTGCAACAAGCGGTCTTGAAGCTCTCGACAAGATAAAACACAGACACGAAACGAACAGCGATTACAGCATAGTCATAGTTGACTGGAAGATGCCGGACATCGACGGTGTTGAAACAGTCAGAAAGATTCGCTCCGAAATCGATTCGGACACACCGATCCTTCTCATATCTGCATATGAGTGGTCGGATATTGAGGAAAAGGCAAAGCAGGTCGGTGCAAACGGATTCCTGTGCAAACCTCTGTTCCGTTCAACACTGTACGACAAAATCAGCGAGATACTCGGAACCGAGACAAAATCCGTTGAGCCGGAGAGCGATTATTCAGACCTCGACGGCATGAACATTCTCATTGCCGAAGACAACGACATTAACTGGGAGATCATATCTGCGCTGCTCGCCATGTACGGAATCACGACGGAACGTGCGGAAAACGGACGTATCTGCGTTGAAAAAATGAAGAAGGCTGAAAAGGGAAGCTATAATCTGATCTTCATGGATATCCAGATGCCCGAGATGAACGGACTTGATGCAACAAGGGCAATCCGTGCGCTTGACGATCCATGGGCTTCTTCGATTCCGATTATCGCCATGACGGCCGACGCATTCTCAGAGAACGTCACAGAATGTCTCAATGCGGGAATGAACGGACACGTCGCAAAACCCGTAGACATAAAACTTGTCATAAAAGAAATTCGTAGAATAAAGGAAGGAAAAACAACATCATGAAAAAACTGCTGGTAGTCATTCTGGTTATCTGCATGGCAATATCTCTTGTTGCATGTGCAGGCAAAACACCGGACGAAAACGAAGTATTCACTCCGTCTCTGGACACAAACACAAACTGCAGCATAACTGTTGTCGGAAGCTATGACAACTTCGAGGCGCTGGAAGCAGAGTTTGACAGATTCAATGAATTTTATCCGAATGTTAAGCTCACTTACCAGAAACTTGATGACTATGACAACACTCTTGGAACGGTGCTTGAAGGAAACAACAAGCCGAACATCTTCTTCTCAAGAGCATCTATGATAGGCAATGAAAAATTCAATGCTGTATTTGCTCACACGGAAGAATTGTCGGATCCTGCACTCAAGCTCAATCTGAACTGCATCAGACCCGGTCTGATCAACCACGATGCGAACGGAAAAGTGCACATGGTTCCTGTTTTCTCAAGAACATACGGAATGCTGATCAACAGCGATTTGTTCAAAAAGGAAGGACTCAGCGTCCCGAAGACACATGCAGAGCTGATTCAGGTCTGCCAGGCGTTCATCGACAAAGGCTACAAGAGCCCGATGATGGGTTACACGGCAAAATCCTCAAGCTGTCTCATGAACACAATAGCATATCCGCTGTTCATAGCAGCTCTGGCTGAAAAGCCCGAAGCACTGGAACTCGCAAACAAACTTGACCCCGCTGCAGGCGAATACATGCGTCCTGCTCTTGAGGCTGTAAAGCAGCTGGTGACAAGCGGTTTTGTTGACATTGAAGAGTGCGACAAGATTGCTGACAACTACACCAAAGTAATCCTCCGCTTCTTCGAAGGCGATGTACCTATGATGGTCTGCGCAGGCGACACGGTTTCAGGAACAAAGAAACGTGAGAGCCAGTCTGAAGCATTCAAAAACAGTCCGTTTGAATATTCATTCTACCCGATCCCGATGAGTGACAAGGGCGGATACTTTATAGACAGTCCGTCAATTGAATTCTCAGTCAACAAGGATTGCGAAAACCTGGATATGACAAACGAATTCATGAGATTCCTGATTGCAAAGAAGGAACTGAACGAGATGGCTTCAATCAAGCGTCTTGTTACTCCGACAAAGGACTTGTCTTTCGACTCGGTTTATGCTCCTTTTGCAAATGTTCCTACAGAACGCACAATTTCACCTGAAGTTCTCGGAA
>CADAXH010000021.1 GCA_902791785.1 uncultured Ruminococcus sp.
CTTCTGTTTCACTGCAGTTGTAAAGCGTCACATAGTCTCCCACATATTTGTTTTTGAGTTCAAGAGGTGTTCCTTCAGCCGCAATCATACCGCTGTCGATTATTACAACGTAATCAGCATCGGCGGCTTCCTCCATATAGTGAGTTGTAAGGAATACCGTCAGCTGTTTTTCTTTTCTAAGTACTTCTATTGTACTCCAGAGCAGTTTTCGCGTCTGCGGATCAAGACCGGTAGTCGGCTCGTCGAGAATAAGTATTTCCGGGTTGTGCAGCAGAGCCCTGGCAATGTCTATTCTCCTCTTCTGTCCCCCTGACAACTTTGCCAGAGGTCTGTCGGCAAAATCCTTGAATTCAAGCATTTCAGAGAGATCCGAAAATCTTTTTTCAAACGCTTTTCCGGTAATGCCGTAAAGCGCGGCGCGGCTTCTCAGATTGTCCCGCGCAGACAGTTGTGCATCGAGTGCGGAATTCTGAAATACAACTCCGATACGTCTGCTTATGGATTCGAAGCACTTGTCCACATCTTCGCCGCAGACAAAAATGCTTCCGCTGTCTTTTTTAAGCTGCCCGCATATCATTGAAATGGTAGTGGATTTTCCCGCACCATTGACTCCTAGAAACGCAAACAGTTCTCCTCTTCTTACAGAAAATGACAAATCCCTGACAGCTTTCACTTCACCATAGGATTTGTTGAGGTTTTCAATCGCTATTACTTTTTCCATTTTCCCTTTTTTCCTTTTTTCTATTCTGAACTGAGCCTCCATCCGTGAAACACAAGTTCAAAACCTGTATTATTATATATTGCTAAACGATATTGTCAAGACTTGCGTTGCAAATTTGTCATATCGGATGTATAATTGCAGCAATGAACAGAAGAGGAGGAATAAGGCATGTTCGGAAAACGGTCTACAGGCGTCAAGTGGCTCATTGTCGGTCTTGGAAATCCGGGAAAGAAATATGAGAACACCAGACACAATGTTGGTTTTCAATCTGTTAACTATATTGCGGATAAACTGAAAGTCAAGATTAACCGTTCAAAGTTTCATTCATTGACATGTACGTGTGAAATTGAAAACGAAAAAGCCATGCTGATGCTTCCTCAGACTTTCATGAATGAATCCGGAATAGCTGTCGAAGAGGCCGCATCTTTTTACAAATTGAACCCGGAGAACATCATTGTCATTTTCGATGACATTGCATTGAACCCGGGGGCAATCAGAATAAAGACAAAAGGCAGTTCAGGCGGCCATAACGGCCTGAAAAGCATACAGGGTATGCTGAACAGCGAAAACTATCAACGAATAAAAATCGGTACAGGAGATCGATTGGACAAGGACAGCGATCTTGCCGACTGGGTACTCGGACAACTGACTGATCAGGAGAAAAAACTCATCTACGACCGTTTTGAAGACATTTATTCTTCTGTCAGACTGATTGTATCGGGCAATACCGAAAAGGCAATGAACAGTTACAACTGATGGGAATTATCGAACAAAAACTCAGGGAAGAAAGTGAATACGGAAAAATACTGACAAACATCCGTGAATGTTTTTATTCACAGAAAAAACTTCCTTCTATACTGACCGGCTTATGCGAGGGGGGCAGAAATGCTTTTCTCGCCTCTTTGGCGTGTGAAAAAATCACCAAGTCTCCAATGCTCATCATCACATCTGACGAAAAGACTTCAAACAGAATCAACTCTTCTCTTCTTGCTCTCGGAATCAGATCAAAAGTGTTCCCTGTCAGAGATCCTGTTTTTTACGATATTGTATCATCACACGACATTGAATATGAGAGATTGTCAACTCTTGTTTCACTTCTGGAAAACGAACTTGACTGTGTCATAACAACTCCCGATGCGGCACTGCAGTACACTATTCCCATGGTCAAGCTCCAGCAGCACAACATCACCCTGACAAAAGGTGAAGAATATCCCATAGACAAACTGTTGAAAGTGCTGAATTCATCCGGATATATTAGGTGCACACTTGTCGATGGAAAAGGACAGTTTTCAGTGCGCGGAGGAATAGTCGACGTTTATCCTCCCCAGCTCGAAAAGCCTGTGCGTATTGAATTTTTCGGAGATGAAATAGATTCGATTTCAACATTTGATGTAATGACTCAGAGAAGAAAAGATGAAATTGAAAAAGTCAACATCACATGTGCAAGAGAAATCCTGATAGATCAGCAGACAAGAACAGAGCTCGCTTCCCTGCTGAAAAAACACCTCAAAAAGGGGCTTTCTCCAAACGTTGAAGAGACAATCAGACATGAAATAGGGGTGCTTGAATCAGGCATTGAGCCACAATTTCTGGATAAATACATATCTTACATCTATCCTCAGGCATGTTCCCTTCTGGACTGGTTCATAGACGAATCCGTAGTTTGTGTGATTGAACACAAGTCATGCATAGACAGGCTTGACTCCTCCCTTGCTCATACAATGGAGACAACAAAAGAGCTCATTCTGGAAGGAGCCATGCTGGCAAAGTATTCACTCTATTCTCAGGACGAGAGTGATTTCGAATCGTTCATTTACAGAAATCCAACCATTTTCATAGACTCATTTTTGTCCAAATCTGATTACAAACTGTCAGGACTGTTTAGCATTGAAGCGAGAAAAACCGGATCGTTCTCGGGAAACTACGAGATGGTTTTCGAAGACGTCAAGTCGTATCTGAGAGCCAGAGAAGCAGTTCTCATTTTGTGTGAAAACAATGTTGAAGCCACAAATCTGTCCAACCTGCTCAGGGATGCTGAAATAAAAAACAGTGTTGTAAAATCGTATTTTGATCTGAAAGAAGTTCCTCTTGGATATGTATATATAACCACATTGGATTTTGGGGGTTTCGAGCTGCCAAAGACCAGATTTGCATGCATATCCCTTTGTGATGACATAACGCTGAAAAAGAAGATGTCCAACAGAAAAGCATCTTCAAAAACCAAAATAAGCGCAAAAGAAAAAATACTTTCATATGCTGATCTTGAAGTCGGCGATTATGTCGTTCATGAAGCCCATGGAATAGGAAAATACATGGGGATTGAAAACATCAAGACAATTGACGGAACCAGAAAAGACCACATAAAAATCCAGTACGCAGGCACATCGGTTCTGTTCATTCCGTGTGAACAGGTCGACATGATATCAAAGTATATCGGAGCAGGTGCGGATACGGACTCTGTAAAACTTTCCGGATTTGGCACCAAAGACTGGGAAAGAACAAAGTCAAGAGTAAAAAATGATCTGAAGAGCATGGCAAAAGAGCTGATTGCCCTATATGCCGAAAGGATGAGAAGACCAGGAATCAAATATCCGAAAGATGATGCAATTCAGGAAGAATTTGAATCTACATTTGAATACGACGAGACTGACGCACAGCTCGTTGCTGCCGAAGAAATCAAGCACGACATGGAAAGGCCGGTTCCAATGGACAGACTACTATGCGGTGACGTTGGATTTGGAAAAACAGAAGTCGCACTGAGGGCAGCATTCAAAGCAGTAACCGCAGGCAAGCAGGTAGCCATTCTTGCCCCGACTACTATTCTTGCCAACCAGCACTATCAGACAATTCTGACCAGAATGCGTTCATTCCCTGTCCAGGTTGCTCTTCTCTCCAGATTCAAAACCAATAAAGAACTCGAGGTTTCCTTGAGAGCAATAAAGCGTGGCGCAGTGGATATAGTTGTCGGAACTCACAGACTTTTATCCAAAGATGTAGAATTCAAAGATCTTGGACTTGTCATAATTGATGAGGAACAGCGCTTCGGAGTTGCCCACAAAGAAAAACTTAAACAAATGGCAAAAAATGTTGACGTTCTGACAATGACAGCTACACCTATCCCGAGAACGCTCAATATGGCAATGAACTCAATAAGGGATATGTCTGTTCTCGATGAAGCGCCCAGCGACAGAGTTCCGGTTCAGACTTATGTTCTGGAACATGATGATATTATAATTGACGAAGCAATAAGACGCGAATTGAGAAGAGGCGGGCAGGTATTCTATCTGTATAATGATATTGAATCGATGCCCAGAGTAGTAAACAGGCTGAGAAATGCTTTTCCTGACAATTCCGTGGAATTTGCTCACGGACAAATGGATAAAGAAAGACTGGCTGAAATATGGCAGGATCTGGTAAATGGATCAATAGACATTCTTGTCTGCACCACCATTATTGAGACAGGGGTTGATGTGCCAAACGCCAATACCCTGATAATAGAGAATGCAGACAGAATGGGTCTGTCTCAGCTTCACCAGATAAGAGGAAGAGTAGGCAGAAGTTCAAGAAGGGCATATGCATATTTCACATTCAGAAAAGGCAAATCCCTTTCTGAAGTTGCAACAAAGCGTCTTCAGGCCATAAGGGATTTTACAGAGTTTGGTTCAGGCTTCAAAATCGCATTGAGAGATCTGGAAATCCGAGGCGCAGGCGAAGTCCTTGGAGCGCACCAGCATGGTCACATGCAGAGTGTGGGATATGACATGTATGTCAAGATTCTGAACGAAGCAGTGCTTGAAGAAAAAGGTGTCAAAATACCGGAAAAAACCGATTGTGTAATATCTATGAACAAGGATTCGTTTATCCCGACTTCCTACATCGAAAGCGACAATCAGAGAATTGATGTATACAAAAAAATATCTTCCGTGACGAGCGAAGAGGACGTTGACGACGTTGCTGCCGAACTGCTCGACAGATACGGAGATATTCCACTCCCGGTTGAGAATCTCTTGAATATAGCGCTTGTAAGATCGATGGGGTGCAGGTCAAACATTGAAAAGATTGAACAGAACAGGGATCAGATCATAATTGTTCCTAAAGAACTCAATCTCAGGCTGTGGGCAGAAGTCTCTGCATCATTCAGAAATCGCATGTCCATAGTGCCCACAAGCAAACCTCTTATCAGGTGCAAACCGGCACCGGGAGAGCCCGTTTTCAAATTCGTTCAAAAAGTATTAACAATTTATCTCAAATTGTTGAACACAAATGGGTAGACTTTGAATGTTAAGAATCGATATCTATACGAGTTGCACAATACTTTTGGTTTCACCGAGGAAGAAGCAATTCTAATTTTTTCCGTTTATCAAAGAGTGGATTAATTATTCCCGTATGAGACAGATCTTCAAAGGGCTTGGAAATGTGCAAGATTGATTGGTGGCTTAGTGAATGACATTGTTGGGGTGTTACAATGAAATATAAAGTTTTGACAATAATTGAAATTGTATTTTTTGCAATATTGTTGCTTGTTCTTGGTTCGTTATTTGTTCAATCGGCATCAAATTCAATTGATGGCGTGGACAAATTAGCTATAGGGATTGTGGTACTTCTTTTTTTGCCTACATTTATATGTGAGTTTTTAATATTTTCATTCATTAGATGCATTTTTTCTGGCAAAAAAAGAGCTTGTTGTTCCAATTGCAGGAATAATTATTTCTTCTACTAGTTTCTTATGTCCAATTTGTGCTTTGTTTTGTGTCAACATTCATATATACAACACACTTGTGGTAATATCCTGGGCACTTTTGTTGAATGAAGTGCATTCTCTAAACGAAATTGTATAGGCAGGTGCTTAGAATGAAGGTAATCAAAATAATTCAAATCATATCAATAATTTTGTCGTCAATTGTATTGCTTGTTTTATGTTCTTCATTTGGCGGCTTCTTTGTAGCAGTGTTTATGTTTCCGCTTTTTATATCTGAACTACTGTTGCTATCGTTTATAAAATGTTTAATAAAACACAGAAACAATGCCATCAAAAATGTATGTGTTGCTGGAATTGGACTTATTGTTTCCTGTCTTATTTTTTCCATTATCTTCATTATTTACACTTCAAATCATTCTGATTTCGTTAATGTATATTTGGGTGGATCGTATTTGTCAGCATTATTATCATCAATTATGAGGTTTGTAGTTCTTGTTTTATCAAAAAAACATTCTGATGGCAATCAATCACCACAGAGCTAAAGCTATGTCCTGTAAAAGTCCTTGTTGACTATCCTAATCAATGTTGGTGTGGTGTTAAGCAATTTTGAATGTAATTTTGCTGACAAAATAATGGAATTATAGTAGCACTTACGATAATGTCTGTAATTATGTTAAAAACAACACTAGGAAAGCCCGTTTTCAAATTCGTTCAAAAAGTTTTTACAATTTATCCCAAATTATTGAAAACAAATGGGTAGACATTACTTTTAATAAATAGTATAATATCATTCACGTTGTTTATATTAAACAAATCGAAATCCCGAGCGAAACAAATAATTCGCTCAACCATATACAAGTTTAAGGAGATTTTATCAATGAAAAGAAAAGATTGGGCAAAAGTTCTCGTTTTAGTTCTGACGATCGCTTTTGTTATTCCATGTTTATCTTCCTGTGCATCAGCTACCAAAGTAATGACACTTAAAGCTGACAACGGCAAGACTTATACAGTAAACAAGGAACAGTTCGAGTTCCTGATGTGTTACACAAAAGCAAATTTCTTTATGAACAATAGTTTGCCTTCAAGCTATGACATAGCAAGTGTATGGGAACAGAAAACAGAGTCTGAACAGACATATGATGATTTTTACAAACAGGCAGTTATAAACCAGCTCAAAGGAAGAGTAGTTGAGGAATATCTGTTTGACAAGTATGGTCTGAAGCTGAATGACGAAGAAACTGCAACACAGAAAAAGAACATCCAGACACAGGTAACAAACCTCGGCGGCACCGGTTCATATAAACAGTACTGGGGCTACAGATGGCAGATGCTCTATGACTATACTCTTTGCAATCTTCGTACAGATGCTATAGTCGACTATCTCTATGGTGAGAACGGAACTGACAAGGTGACAGACGAAGAACTTGAGAAATACTATCAGGACAATTACACTGGCTATTACATAATCATGCTCGACATGACTCACAAAGTTGTAGTTGATGAAGAAGGAAACAAAGTCCGCACCACATCAAAAGACAGCGATGGTAACGAAGTTGAAAATGACGAATACAAACTGGAAGAACTCACTGATGAAGAAAAAGAAGAAAAAGCACTTCTTCCTCAGATCCTCATCTACAAACTCGAAGATGATGCAGACTTCCAGGAGCTCGCAGTTGAATATTCAGACAACTACCTGAGTGTCAAGTATCCTAATGGTTTGTTTGTCCTCAAGGATTCATCACTTGTAAATGATGCAGCTGTAACAAGTGCACTCAAAGATCTTGAAGTTGGCAGTTACACATCTCCGATTTCCATAAGTGATGGTAAATATACCTACATCATCAAGAGAATTCCTCTGAGAGACAAAGTGTACGAAGATGAAGATTATTCTGATTTGTTCTCTTCATACAAAGACACAGTCAAGTTTGACAAGTATGATAAACTGGTTGAAAACTACGTCAACCTTATCGAAGTGAATGATTCAGCTATTGCAAATAGTTCAATGGCTAAAACATTCCTGACAGAATACGTTGATTACTATTATCAATATTTGCGTAAATCTTCAAGATAAAACATGTTTGGTTACGTAAAGCCATATAATTCCGAACTCAAGGTAAGAGAAGACGAATATTATCGTGGCATATACTGTGGACTATGCCGCTCGCTGTCTAAAAACACGGGCGGCTTTTCTTCAATAATTCTCTCTTACGATATGACATTCTTCGCAATAGTCAGAATGGCTCTCAAAGGAATGCATGTCAAAATGAAAAAAAGAAGATGCCTTCCCCACCCTTTCAGAAAGCACACATCGGCAGATGACAATGAAGAACTGAAATATGCTGCATACTGTTCAGTTGTCCTTGCGCATATGAAGGTAAAGGATAACATATCTGATGAAAGAAGTCTTAAAAAGGCAGCAAGCATACTTGCTTCACCTTTTACTTCCATAATGTCAAGACGTGCAAAAGAAAAGTTTGTCACAGACACGATTCAGAAAGGAATGAATTTGTTCTCAGCTCTTGAAGATGAAAAATGTCAGTCGATTGACGCACCGGCAGATGCTTTCGGACAGATTTTTTCTGAACTGATGTCATACAAACTTGAAGGGAATGCCCGCGAAATTGCAAAAGACATAGGGCTTCACGTAGGCAAATGGGTGTATTTCGCCGATGCAAGATGCGATTACAGAAAAGACCTGAAAAACAACTCATACAATCCATTCATATATGCTTTTGATTCGCAGGAAAAAGCTGAACAGTTTTTCAATGACGAATTCAATATGGTGATGTCACTGGAACTGAACAGAATAAAAAACGATTTTGAACTTATAGACAGGACGGGCGATCCCGAGTTATATGCCTGTGCAGAAAATATTATTCTTGCGGGAATGAAAAACACATTGAACCGAGAAATCGAAAAGGACAAGAATTCATGACTAAAAATCCGTATACTGTATTGGGCGTTTCACCAAACGCTACCGATGAAGAAATCAGAGCAGCATACAGAGAGCTTGCCAAAAAATATCATCCTGACAATTATGCCAATTCACCATTGGCAGATTTGGCGAGCGAAAAAATGAAAGAAATAAATGCTGCATATGATGAGATACGCAGCATCAGAGAAAAAGCCAACAGGGCACGTCAGCAAAGAAATGATTATGGTTCAAATTTCTATGGAGAAGCTTACAGTGACGATATGGATCACGGTGAGTATATGGAAATACGAAACCTGCTGAATAACAAAGAATTCATCCAAGCCGAGAGCGAACTCAACAATATTCCTGAATCTCGGAGAGGTGCTGAGTGGTACTATCTTTACGGAAAGGTATACATGTCCCGGGGATGGTATTTTGAGGCTTCAAAAGCATTCAAAACCGCAACAACAATGGATCCGGACAATGAAGAATACAGAGAAGCATACAACTCAATGAGAAGCGATGCACAGAACTTCGACAACGATAGCAGGAGATATTCCGAATGCAACACGTGCAACTGCTGTTCCTCTCTGCTTTGTGCAGATTGCTGCTGTGAATCTATGGGCGGCGACTTGATCAGGTGCTGCTGATGCGTAAAACAAAAAAACTGGTATTGTGTTCTATTCTTTCAGCAATCGGAGTTGCACTGCTTCTTTTGGGGGCAGTTCTCGAACTGATAGATGTCTCCATTGCATTCATAGTGGCTCTGATACCTTTATTCTGCCTTGCCGAATTCGGAATCTGGTGGAGCATTGGCGTGTATGTTGTAATATCTTCCCTGTCATTGCTGATAGTCGGTCCGGGAAGATTTGCAGTTATCTGTTTCATATTTATTACAGGTTTATGGCCAGTTCTCAAATATCTGTTCGAAAAACTGGGAAAAGTGTGGGCGTGGATTTTAAAAATACTATATGCAAATGCAATGTTCTTTGTCCTGTATTTTTTCTTTAACGCACTGCTGGATCTCCCGGAACTGTTATGGCTGAGAATTCTTTATCTTGTTTTGGGAAATGTTGTATTTGTCATGGCCGACATAATGTACGGACAACTTCTGAAACTGTATTTCTTCAAATTCAGGGAAAGAATATCCAAATATCTGAAATAAAAATCGACAATGTGAATTCATTGCCGGTTTTTTGTTATGGTAGTTCAGGCTTGACATAAGCTGTATAAAAATCTGTATATATTACTCTTCCAGGTGCAGAATCGGGCTGTTTTTTCACATATCTTATTCTTGTGTAATCAACAGGAACGCTTCCTGACATTTTCATGTTCGAGTAGTAAGCTGCTATCATTGCTGCCTGCGTGTACTCTTCTGCGCTCGGTTCTTCATCAGGTTCGCATTCCATTATTACATGGGAACCTGCCCCACTCTTTACGTGAAACCATATATCGGACTTTTTAGACTGTTTTAATGTCAGCTCTTCGTTTTGAATATTGTTCTTCCCGCATCTTACCACCCTGCCGCTGGCCAGCGTTATTACGATTGGCTCGGAATGGATGGTTTCTTTTTTCTTTTTTGTTTTATTGTCTTTCAGGTAGCCTGACGTTACAAGTTCGGATCTTATCTGCATTACGTCCGATGTGTTTTCACACATATTCAGCGAGTTTATGACACTGAACAGATATGCAAGATCGTTTCGTGATTTTTCAATTTGAATTACTGCGTTCTTTTTTGCCGATTTCAGTTTGTTGTATTTTTTGTAATACTTTGCGGCATTTTGCGACGGAGACAGTTTGATGTCCATTGGAACACGAACAACTTTCATTTCATTCTCATAATCCGGTACATCGGCATATTCCGCTTTGTTTTTAAGCATGTAAAGAGAACCGGTGAGCAAATCGCCGTATTTTCTGTACATATCTGCATTCTCGCATTCCTTGAGTTCTTCTTCAAGTATGCCCAGTTTCTTTTCTGTCTTCTTCAAAGCGTTATTTACGACAGTCAAAGTACCGCCGATTCTGTTCTTGAGAAGAGAGTTCTTTTCCTTTTGCAAATAGTAATACTCGAGCAGTTCGGAAAAACTGTCAAAACATTTTTCCTGTTTACAGTAGTGAGTAAGGCTCAGATATGAGAATTCAATCGGACTCCCGTCGTCTTCCGTTACGCAGCAGGGAGAAAAACCGCCCGTCTTTATTATATCAACAAGATTGCTGAAACTGTTCCAGACTTTTTCGATATTATCAGAACACATCCTCTGTGTTCCTATTGCCCTGTGCAGCACTTCCCTTGCAACGGCCGGTGAAATGCCAAGGTAGTTATTGACAAAGAATTTGTAGTCTTCTGCAGAATCAAAAACCGCTGCCTTCGAACAGAATGATTCTTTGTTCTCTTCAGTCGGATTAATTTTATCCTGTGCAGGTGGACATACATATTCCATGTTTGGTAATACCTGTCTGACTCTGCTTGAAGAAAAATCCACAGGTCTCAGCACGCTGATCACTTTTCTTGATGTATCATCAACTGAACATAGAATGATATTGCTGTACTTCCCCATTATTTCGCAAACGAGGCTTTTTCCGCATTCAAAACCCAGTTCGTCCCTTGAAGTCATCCTGATCTCAATAACCCTGTCAAATCCGACAGTGCCTACACTGTCAATAATTGCGCCCGACAGATGTTTTCTTGCCTGTATGCAGAAATTCGGGGGCGTCTGAGGATTCTCGTTTTTTTCTTCCGTGAAACAAATCCTGGCAGAAGACGCAGATGCAGAAATGACCAGTCTTTTGGGACCGGCTGAAGTTCTCACGGACAGCACAAGCATGTCTGAAGACGGCTGATTTATTTTTTCAATTTTTGAACCCTTCAGTGACTTGTCGAGTTCAATTGAAAGTGCTTTTGCAAATACAACGTCAAATGCCATTTTTTCCTCTTTTAAGGCGGACTGAAGTCCGCCTTAACTATTTACTCTTTTGTTTCTTCTGTATCAGAAGAATCGTTTGATGTTTGTTCCTCGTTTTTTACTTCGGATTCTTCCGTTTTTTCTTTTGTTGCCTCCGGCTGTTCTGTGTTGTCATCAGGGAAAAGCAGATGTCTGTATTTTGATTCTCCGAATACTTCCTCATACTCTCCTATAGGTGAAAGGTCGCATAAACAATTATCCTGTTCAGCACATTCCTTTTTGAACACCTTTGTCATGATCCACTTTCTTGCTTTTTTATTCAGAGTAAATACAAGATATGCTGCAAACAGCAGGCATGATACAACAGATACAATTATTGTTATTACATAGCCATTGGGCATGTATCTCAGTTCAACTGTGTGGTATCCTTCTGTTGACGGTATTGCGAGCAGACTGTCCATGACTTCCACAGTCTCAACCTTTTTCCCGTCTATATATGCATTCCAGCCTTTGTCGTATGGAATACTTGTGAAGATAAGGTCCTGTCCCTTTGCCAGGTTAATGTTTCCCTTAATATAGTCATTTCCGAATTTTTCTATGTACAGTTCGCTTGATTCAAGATAAGAGAATGCATCATTGAGTGCAGCATAATCAACATAGTAGAAATAGTACTTTGAAGCTTTTGAAATGTATATGTTTGTACTCTTGAACTTCAGTTCAACTGAAACTGATTCACCTTTCTTGAAATCGCCGAGTTTAAGTATGCAGTTGCTTTCATTTGTAAAGTACTCAACCAGGTATTTTCCGTTTACATAAACGTCCGCTTTCATTCCAAAGTTGGCTGAAGGGAAATGATAATAAATCGTGCCTGTAACCGGTGAAGTAAAATCAAATACTGCTTTAGCGTTATCTGAAGAAGGAGATGAGAAACTGTAATACAGGTTTGAAGCTGTCTTTTCTTCGTCGTTGTAGTAATACTTGTGTTTCTGAGTGAATGTGCTCATGGAGCAGTCAACTGTGTCAACGGCAGCCGTTATTCCTACAAAAATGTCTCCTGAAGAATAATCCGTGCCCGACAGCATTGAGTTTATCATTTTGTTCTGGTACTCAAGTGACGTTATGTACGGCGGATAAATTGATTCTTTAAGAT
Source organism: uncultured Ruminococcus sp. (assembly GCA_902791785.1). Taxonomy (GTDB): domain Bacteria; phylum Bacillota; class Clostridia; order Oscillospirales; family CAG-272; genus CAG-841. Next base: position 12,388 of record CADAXH010000021.1, read on the forward strand.
CTTCTATGAAGTTCTGGCTGACGCCGTATGCAAATGACAATGCCTTTGTGTTCTTGAGAGCATAAATCGTGCTCTCTGTCACGAGCAGCTGAGAAGATTCCTTTCCCTGAGCTGCCACTGTGTAAATGCTGCTGTCAAGCGTGTCATCCTTTGTTATTACATACTTGATTCCAAGCAATGCGTCCGAAACCGGAGTTCCGCCTATGTACTTTGTCCAGTGTGACGTTGATGAATATCCGAGTTTTGCCATCATGGTGATGATTGGCTTGTTAAGAGTCGATGTTGAATGGGAGATGCCATTGAAACCAAACGCCATCTGTTCGTTGTTGCCTCCGGCTCTTCTGTATACGGTGCTTTCCATTCTGTACAGACTCTTGTCTGATTCAAGAACCTGATTGACTACGCCTTCAATTCTCTGAATGCTTCCGTTGTATGAAGAATAATATTCAGTCTTTCCTGTTGTATCTTGTGACGCCGACATCTTCATGGATAAATCCGATTGTTATTATTGATGAAGCAAACATTTCCGCTGCTACTATGACAACAAGGATAAATCCGGCAGTGGACTTTGTTTTGTCTCTTCGCATGAAGTCTATGACAAGTATGTATACAACAAGCAGTACGACAGAGAGCAGAATGCATCCTGCATCGTCGAGAGGCAGCTGATCGTCGCCCTGATCCCAGACAATATTGAGTTTCTGGATAATCATTACAACCAGAGCCATTCCGCCGGCAACACCAGCTACAACTCCAATCTTCATATCCTTGAGACCATTGAATGCGTCAACAGCCATCACAATAATGAAGAATGAGAAAACAAATGAATATCTTGCATTGAGCCAGTTAGGAGCTGAGAAGCCGTGCCATACAAGATCTATTGCATTTACAAGCATGCTCACGATTAGAGCTGAGACCATTACTCCGGCTGCAGCCTTGTGTCTTCTGGAAATCTTTTTCGATGCAAAGAAGAGAGGCAGGCATACAAGAGCAAGAATTCCGCTGTAAACCATCGGCAGGCCGTTCGGATGTACAGTGTCATAGCTTCCGGGCAGGAGCTTGATAAAGAAGTCGAGCAGGTCGAATTTCAGAGTGAAATCAAATGTTGGATTTGAGAAACCAATCTTTCCGAACTGCAGTGAATAATAAGCTGAATACAGCCAGAATGCTCCGATGCAGATTGCAACAACAGTGCTTATACCGAATCTTATGAAATTTCTGACATGAATATTCTGGAAGAATTTTTCTTTTTTCTTTCTTCCTGCATCAAGTTCGGGGCTTACGATGTAGCTGTAGTAAACATAGTAGAACAAAGTGAAAATTCCCACCATGTAACCTATATAATAGTTGGTAATGAACACAAGCGCCATTGAAGCGATGTACAACCCGACCTTTTTGTACCTTATAAGCTTTTCAACACCGAGCACAACCAGAGGAAGTAAGATGACAGCATCAAGCCACATCGGGTTCATCAGGTTGACAATTGAGTAAGCACAGAGTGCATACATCATTGAAAAGGCAATTGTCTTATATGTTCCCGGTCTTCTTGTTTTGTGGAGATAGTATGCAAATGTTACGCCCATCGATCCGACTTTCAACAGTTCAATGAACATTACTGCATCAGCAATCATCTTCTTAGGGAACAGAACTATTACCAGGTTAAAGAAACTGCCCATGTAATAGTCAACGATTCCCATGAATTCTCCACCGAGAGTTCTCTGCCAGGAATACAGCCAGCTTCCGCCTTTCAGAAGGTTGTCTCTTACTGCTTCAAAGTAATAGATGTACTGCCCCTGCAAGTCAAGTGTCAGTACCGAATTGTTTCCGAACGGGTGCGTTCCGAGTCCGGCATATGCACCAAGCAGTATAAGGAAAGGAAGGAAGAAACATACAAACATGTATGAATATTCCCATTCAGTAAATCGTTTCCAAATGCTTTTTTTCTTCTCTTTTTTAGTTTCTGAAACGACTTCGGTCTGTTCAGCCGGCGCTTCAGTCTGTTCATTACTCTGAACAACTTTTTCGTTTTCCATCAAGTATACCTCTTAATCTCTGTAGTAAACGTAAAACACAGTGATTTTTCTCAGCCTGTTGTCATGTGCCATGTCGCAGGCTTCTATTATTGTCCCGTCGAGGGACATCAGGTTGGATGCTTTCATATCATTTATTCTGCAGCGAAACACATCTTTATCCTGGGACGAAATAATCAGGACGTCATCCCTGATATTTGCCATGCCTCCATGGCAAATAACGGTTTCTTTCCCGTCTATCCATTCGGTTATATATCTGAGCTTTGCCTTGCAGACTCTTTCGGCCATTTTTCGTTTAAAGGCCGGTTTGTCCTCTGGATTCTTTTTTGAAAACAGACCCATATTACACCCCGAATCCACCGTCACAGCTTATAATCTGACCTGTAACAAAAGAAGATTCGTCGCCTATAAGATAGTAGACGAGATCTGCAACTTCTTCGGCCTTTCCGATTCTTCCGAGCGGGGTTCTTTCGGCAAGGTCCTTCATGTCCTCTTCGACGCCCGGAGCAACACAGTTAACCCTGATACCGGAAGGACCGAGTTCTTTGGCAAGAGCTTTGCTGAGCCCGATTACCGCCGCTTTGGAAGCTGAATACGCCGACTCTGCAGACGAACCGGATATCCCCCACATCGAACTGATGTTCACTATGCTTCCCGACTGACAGGCTATCATTTCTTTTGCCGCTTCGCGGCAGCAGTAGAATACGCCGTCGCAGTTGGTTTTCATTATTTTATCCAGCTGCTCATCCGTTGTGTGAGTCAAAAGTTCAGAAAGGGATATTCCCGCATTGCAGACCAGACCGTCAATCTTTCCGAAATCGCAAATTGCATTGGACATGAGGATTCTGCAATCACTGCTGTTGGAAACATCAGACTGAATTGCCTTGACCGCATATCCTTTTTCAACCAGAGACTGCTGAAGTTTAAGCGCTTTTTCCTCTTCCTTTAAGTAGCTGAAGATTACATTGAATCCATTTGCGGCAAATTTCTCTACACAGGCTTTTCCTATACCTCTTGAACCGCCTGTTATAACAACACATTTAGCCATTTATAACCTCTTATTGAGTTAGACGAAGCAAAAATGCTTAAGTCTCAAATTGCAAATTCCCTTCTCACACAGACAAACAAAACAGTTATATCCGATTGTGTTTTGGATTTGTCCAGCTGGCTTGAACCGTCCGCATAATTGATAATTACACCCGGTTCAACATTGTATGCAAATACGCAGAAACATATTGATTCGCCATTGTCTTCAACAGAGAAACCTTCCATCAGAACGCCTCTGCAGACTAGCTCGTTCCCCTTGAAGATTGGTGTAACCCTGTAAAGAACATGATTGTTTGTTTCGTCTACATAGTCGTCAACCAGATTCTCAAAAGGCAGCATTCCATCAATATTCAAATATCTTGTTCCGGTAATCAGGTTCAATGGATTGGCATTTTCTCCTGCGAGCTGGAATCCGATAAGATGGCATCTGTTGTAAAGATATTTTCCGGATATGAAATCATATTTTACCTGTTTCCATCCTGAAGGAGTGACATTTCCTATATCTTCTCTGTCATCTGTCGGCATAAGTTCTTTGCATATGTTTGCATACGCGACGCCACATCTTCCGAGACTGTCGAGCTTTGAATACGTTTCAAAAACATTTGTATTCTTATCTTCATCGCTGAAAAAAGGAATGGAGTCATTGACGCTAACATAAGCTTCCCCAGCATATTCGGGGATATCCTCGTATGTGAAGTTGCCGTTGACCACAACATTAACAGGAGCATTGGTCTCCGTGGTGGAATCGTCACCCATGAGGTCACTGACAAAATCCTGAATTTCATTTTTGATGTCATTGAAAATGCTGCAAGAAGACATCAAGACAACTGAAAAAGCGACCAGCAGCGCAAGAATGCTTATTTTAATCTTTCTGCTCATATCGAATACTCCTCGATTGTTATTTTGTCGTGTGAAGAACCTTTGAGTTCTTCTGTTTTTTCAAGTCTGAATCCGGACAGATCCATTGTGAATTTTTTGTCAGAAGGATATACCCTGTTCCATTTGATCAGAATAAGCTTTTCAATTCTGTCAGCAAAATCCGAAGGCGAAATGTTTTCAAAAAAACAATATTCTCCTTTACCTGCTTTGGAACCGAATTCTTCATCTGCTTTTATGACAGGACTCATCTGGTTTTCAAACTGCTTTTGAGAATAAGCATTCATCCAGAGTGCGGAATCTTTTGCCTTCTCAATCATCCAGCTTCTCAAAACGCTGTCCTGACTCTGTCTTCTTTTGGTGAACAAATAACCGTTTTTGTCATCCAAACAAATCATTGCAATCACGACGATTACCTCACATAGATAATTTTATGTACTTATGATAACATAACATAATATCTTTTTCAATAAATAAGCATGTGTGAATCCAATCTTTGGCATTGAAACATTTATATCTGTGTGTTAGAATAACTGCGGTCCGGATATACGGATTAGTATTACAGAAAAGGAGGCATAATTAGGTAATGCGAAAAAAACCGACCGCTATTGCAGTTGTCGATTTTGAGCATTGGTTCATTTCGTGTGATAATCAGTTCGGAATAAAGCCCGACATAAAAAAATGGGCAGACGAAATCCGCGCAAATTACGACGTCAAGGAAATTGCATTTTTTGCGGATTTCACAAATCCTTCCCTAAGAGCAGAGCTGGACAGAATAAGGAATATTTCAGCTTCTGTGTTTGATACTCAGAATCCTAGCGAGCGCATTAAAAAAGACTTTACAGACTTTATAATGCTGGATTACATTTATCAAAAGACCATTTCGGATAAGAAAATTGACACCTACATTATTTTCACCGGTGACGGACACTTCAGTTCAGTAGTAAGATTCATAATTAACAAATGTCACAAAAAAGTATGCATATATGGTGTCATTAATTGCACAAGCAGTATGCTTAAACTAAGTGCAACAAATTGCGTTGAAATACCCTCAGCTAAGGAATTACAGAATGAGTTTTGCGGACCGATTATAACATGGCTTGATCATGTCGAAGTTCATAAAAACTATGCCGAAGGGGCGCTTAAAGACGTCATAATTCAAAAAGCGGCCCTCTACGGAAAAGTCAGTCAAAAAGGAATCAGATATGAGCTTGAACAGATGATAAACGATGGGTATCTCTATGAAGAGAAACTCAACTTGTCAAAGAAAAAGAGTGTTCAGGTAATCAAGGCCAGATGGCAGAAAATTGTAAATGATGGTTTAAAACAATAATACAAAGGACAGGTCGATAAGACCTGTTTTTTTGTTTATTATCAACGTATTATGTGCGCATTACGTTGACAATACGCATATAAAGTGGTAAAATATGGACGAATGTAAAAGGAGGTGCCGAATGTCAAAAGTTAGCACTAACATAACTCTGGATAATGATTTGAAGCAGAAGGCCAAATCTCTGTACTCCAGCCTGGGGATGGATCTGACTACTGCAATAACCATTTTTCTGACTCAGTCAATTCGCGAAAGAGGCATGCCGTTCAAGCCCACCTTATGTGTCTCTGATCCCGAAACCGTTATTGAGAAAAACAATTCTCAATCAGAACAGAACAATGGCTCTGTCCGCTGATTGGAGGCTCAGTATGATTAAAGAAAAAAGAACTGCTTTGCTGTCTGCTGTTTTTCTCGTTTTGATGTCGTTCGGATTCGAGGCTCTGGCTCTCTTCAGCGGTTTCAATGCATATCATCTGATATTTATAATGGCATTCTTGCCCGCATTATCAAACCTGCTGCTCGCTGTAAGAGGAAGTGAAACAAACGATGAGGAAAAGGACAGAAAATCAGCAATTGTAAAATCAATCCTGGATACTGCAGTAATCATTCTGCTGTTTGCATTAATTGCCCTGTCGGTCGTGTTTTTTGTTTTGAAATTCGGCATAAGCAAAAATGTTACGATGAACTTCGTGTATCCTTCGGTGCTCGCACTGATGATAGTTCTGTCAATTGTTCTGGATCAGTGGTGCCAGTACAGTTCGAGCGAAGATTCTTTCTTCAATTCCCTGCTGAAAAACCTGCGCACTTCATTTGGTGTTGTAAGACTGACGTCGGTTGTTGCACTGCTGGCAAATGTCTTGTATTTGCTGAATGTTTACAATTTTACACAAGTGTTGAAAATAGTGATCGCAGTAATATTCGGATATGAAGTACTGATGATGACGGTTTCCCTTGTACTGTCGCTTTTCAAAAAAGCACTGTTCAAAAACCCGGACCTGAGCATACCGAAACCACTGGCACTCGGAAAAACAAAAGACCTGTCACTGTTGTCTTATCTTGAGAACAACACCGGGCTTTCGACGAAATCCCTGTGGAGTCTGATGTTTATAAAGAAGGCTCTGCCATATGCTTTGATTTCCGCATGTCTTGTGTTCTGGATCTGCACCGGCATCACACAGGTCAACTCCTATCAGAAAGGAATTGTGTACAGATTCGGCAATTTCAAATCCGAATTGGCTCCGGGTCTTCACATGACACTTCCCTGGCCGTTTGACAAGGTCGAAATATATGACACAGATGTTGTCAAGGAAATGACAATCGGATATGTTTCAACTGGTACAACGGACAATCTCTGGACCGAAAAGTCAGGTATTGACGAATACAAACTCCTTCTTGGCGGAGGTAACGAACTCGTTTCGCTGAATCTGAGGATTAATTACAAGATCAGTGATGTAAGGGCATATGCACTGTCCTCTCAGTCTCCTGACGGAATTGTCCAGGCAACCGCTTACAACGTCATAACCGAAACAATTATCAGTACAGACATAGATACTCTCCTGGAATCTGACAGGGTCGAATTCTCTGATTCATTTGCTGAGAAACTGATATCCGGAATAGAAAAATATGAAACCGGAATAGAAATAGTCAGTGTGGTTCTGGAAAGCATTCATCCTCCGGTTGAAATAGCTGAAGTGTTCCAAAAACTTATAAGTGCTGAAATAACCGCTTCAAAATACATATACGAAGCGAAGGGTCTGTCTGAAGTGACTCTTGCCGATGCAAACAGAAGATATGACGCTTCAGTCAACGCTGCAATATCCGATCAGTACGACAAAGTGGCAAAAGCGAAATCGGATGTTGCCAAGTTCATGGCGTCGCTTCAGGCGGACACCGACTATTCAGCAGCATACAGGTACTACAAATATCTGGAAGCATTGAAGACCGCTTACGGCAAATCAACTCTGATTATCATAGGCAACGGAATCGACAGTTCCAACATATACTTTGGAACTCTGTGGCAAAATTAACGAGGTAATTATGGATAATACAAATACAAACAAAACCGAAAACAAGAAATCCGTATCTTTCCTGGTGCTGAAGATATTCCTGGTTGTAGTTGTTGTTCTGGCACTGTTCTATTTCGGATTCACATTTGAAGTGAGACAAAGCCAGAAAGCTGTTGTTCTCCGCTTCGGCGCCATAAGAGAAGAAATAACCGATGCAGGGCTATATCTTAAACTGCCATGGCCTTTTGAGACAGTCACCAGATATGACAGCAGACTCCAGTATCTGGAATCAGACAACCTGGAAACAATAACTCAGGACAAAAGAAACATAATCATTCAGTCTTATGTTATATGGAAGATTGAAGACACAAAACTGTATCACAACAGTGTAGGCACCCAGGGATCGGCTGAGACTTTTATCAAAAACCAGGTCTTCAGCGCAACAAACGGCGTAATGGGTTCATACAACCTGACTTCACTTGTGTCACTGAATCAGGATGAGATAAAAATACAGCAGGTTCAGAATGAAATACTTGAACGTGTTGCAAAAGCATGCCGTGAAAACTACGGAATAGATATAAAGGAAATCAGCTTCCTGAGGCTTTCCCTTCCAAACACCAACCTTGAAAGCGTGTTTGCACAAATGACTGCTGAAAGGCAGAAAGAAATCGACACCATCCTGGCAAAAGCACAGACTGAAGCAAACAAGATTACAACCAGTGCGGATGCAAAGGCGGCAGAGATAATAGGCAAAGGAACAACTGAAGCTGCGGAAATATATGCAAAAGCAGAGAGCGAAGTTGCAGCCATATATGCAGCTGCCCAGAATTCCAACCTCGAGTTGTACAGATTCCTCAAGGAACTCGACACGATTACAGGATCAGTCGGAAGCGATACAGTGCTTGTTGTCAAAGCTGACGAGTACCCGTTCAGCATTTTAAGCAAGTATTCGGAATTCATTTCACAGGAAGACGATGAAACAATAATCCATGATCTTTCATACATA